>CAZNWS010000001.1:0-20229 GCA_964576495.1 uncultured Hydrogenophaga sp.
CGCATCAAACCACTGGTCAACTGGGTCAACGCATGCTTCCCCGGCGTGGACACGCGGCGGGTCGAGCCTTGGGCGGGCTTGCGTCCCATGATGCCCAACATGCTGCCGCGCGTGGGTGCAGGCCAAAAAGCCAATGTCTTCTACAACACCGGCCACGGCCACTTGGGCTGGACCCTGTCCGCCATCACGGCGCACCAATTGGCTGGGCACGTTCAGGCTTGGGCAGGGCAGTGAGCGGGAATTGGCGCTGTCACAATCGACCCCATGAACTTGACCATCCAAGCCGTTGACTTCTGCCAAAGTACGCACCGCGACGCCTTGGTGATGCTGCTTGACGCCTACGCCCAAGACCCCATGGGCGGCGGCGAGCCGCTGTCGGCTGAGGTCAAAGCGCGTTTGTGCGACGACATGGCCGCGCGCCCCACTGTGGCCAGTTTCATCGCTTGGCTCGATGGCGCGCCCGTGGGGCTGGTCAATTGCGTGGAAGGGTTTTCAACCTTCAAGTCGCGCCCGCTCATGAACATCCACGACCTGGCCGTGCTACCCGGCCACCGGGGCATGGGCATCGGCCAAGCCTTGATGCAAGCGGCCCAAGCGCACGCACAAGCCCGGGGCTGCTGCAAGCTCACATTGGAAGTGCTCACCGGCAATGCGCGCGCCCTGCGCAGCTACGCCCAGTTCGGCTTTGAACCCTACACCCTGGATCCCACCGCTGGCCAAGCCAGCTTCATGCAGAAATGGCTTTAAGCTCACACCCATGACGACACGCCAACACTTCGCCAGCGACAACTACGCCGGCACCTGTCCCGAAGCCCTGCATTGGTTTTTGGAAGCCAACGCCAGCGGACACGAACCCGCCTACGGCGACGATCGCTGGACGCAAAAATCCAGCGACATGCTGCGCCAGCTCTTCGAAATCGACTGCGACGTTTATTACGTCTTCAACGGCACGGCCGCCAACTCATTGGCCTTGGCCAGCATGTGCCAAAGCTACCACTCGGTGATTTGCTCGCCGATCGCGCATATCGAAACCGACGAGTGCGGTGGGCCGGAATTTTTCTCCAACGGCTCCAAACTCTTGGTGGCCGAATCGCAATCGCCCGCAGCCAAACTCGGCAAACTCACGCCTGAGGCGGTCGAGGCTTTGGTGACCAAACGCACCGACCTGCACTTTCCCAAACCCAAGGTCGTGTCCATCACCCAAGCCACCGAGTTCGGCACCGTGTACACGGTGGAAGAGGTCCGCGCCTTGTCGTGGGCCGCGCAAAAACACGATCTCAAAGTCCACATGGACGGCGCACGCTTTGCCAACGCCGTGGCCACCCTCGGCTGTTCGGCCGCCGAAATCACCTGGAAAGCCGGTGTGGACGTGCTGTGTTTTGGTGGCACCAAAAACGGTTTGCCCGTGGGCGAAGCCGTGGTGTTCTTTGACCGCAAGCTGTCGCAAGACTTCGCTTGGCGCGTCAAACAAGCCGGCCAACTCGCCTCCAAAATGCGCCACATTTCAGCGCCGTGGGTGGGCTTGTTGGAAAACGACGTCTGGCTGCGCAACGCCCGCCACGCCAACGCCATGGCCCAGCGCCTCTACCATGGCCTGCTCAAAATCCCCAGCGTCAAAGTGATGCACCCACCCCAAGCCAACGGCGTCTTCGCCAACTTGCCCGCACCGGCCATCCAAGCCTTGCACGCCAAAGGCTGGAAGTTCTACGAATTCATTGCTGGCGGCGGCTGCCGCTTCATGTGCGCCTGGGACACCACCGAAGCCTCGGTGGACGCCTTCTTGGCCGACATTGCCCAAACCCTGAGCCCGTGAGTACCGCCTTCAAAGTCCTGAGCCTCATCCCGCCGATGACGCAGCTCAACACGCCCTACCCGTCAACCGCTTACTTGACGGGTTTTTTGCGTGGCCGGGGCTTCGACGCGGTGCAAGAGGACATCGCCTTGGCCACGGTGCTCGCCCTGTTCACGCCCGAGGGGCTGGACCGTGTGCGTGAGGCGGCGCTGGCCGTTCACGAAGACGAGCGCAGCGCCTGCCTGAATGCGTTCTTGGACGCGTTTGGCGCTTACCGAAGCAGCATCGGCCCCGTGCTGGCGTTTTTGCAGGGCCGCGACTCGACCTTGGCGCACCGCATTGCCGCGCGTGGTTTGGTACCCGAAGGCCCGCGCTTCGCCGCGCTGGAGGCCTACGACGACGATGGCAGCGGCGACCCGCTCGGTTGGGCCTTTGGCGCTTTGGGCGTGCACGACCGCGCCCGCCACATCGCCACCCTGTTCTTGAACGACCTGGCCGACGTCTTGCGCGACGCGGTGGACGAGCGTTTTGAATTCGTGCGCTACGGCGAACAACTCGCCAGCAGCCAGCCCACCTTCGAGCCACTGGCACAGGCCTTGGCCGCGCCCACCACCTTACTCGACCAAACCCTGCAAAGCCTCACGCTGGCCGCCGTGGCGCGCCACCAGCCGCAGTTGGTGCTTTTGTCGGTGCCGTTTCCCGGCACGGTGTACGCCGCGCTGCGCATGGCCCAAGCCATCAAGGCCGCACACCCCACGGTGCGCATCGCCATGGGTGGCGGCTACGTCAACACCGAGCTGCGCGAACTCAAAGAGCCGCGCGTTTTCGACTTCGTGGACTACATCACCTTGGACGCAGGCGAACGCCCCGTGCTCTCGCTCATCGAGCATTTGCAAGGCCAGCGCTCGGCGCAACGCCTGCAGCGCACCTTCAGCCGCCACGTCGACGGGTACGTGCAGTACACCAACATGGTCGAGCCCGAGATCGCGTTTGAAGACGTGGGCACGCCCACTTGGGACGGCCTGCCGCTGCACCAATACCTGAGCCTGCTCGACATGCTCAACCCCATGCACCGCCTGTGGAGCGATGGGCGTTGGAACAAACTCACCGTGGCGCACGGCTGCTATTGGAAAAAGTGCAGTTTTTGCGACGTCAGCTTGGACTACATCGGCCGGTACGAAACCGCCAGCGCCACCGAGCTGGTGGACCGCATCGAGCGCATCGTGGCCGAAACCGGCCAAACCGGCTTTCACTTCGTGGACGAAGCCGCGCCGCCCAAAGCGCTCAAAGCCTTGGCCGAAGAGCTGCTGCGCCGGGGCGTGCAAATTTCGTGGTGGGGCAACATCCGCTTCGAAAAAACTTTCACCCCCGAACTCGCCGACCTGCTGGCGCAAAGCGGCTGCATCGCCATGAGCGGCGGGCTGGAAGTGGCGTCCGACCGCTTGCTCAAGCTCATGCAAAAAGGCGTGAGCGTGGAGCAAGTCGCCCGCGTCACCAAAAGCTTCACCGACGCTGGCGTCTTGGTGCACGCCTACCTGATGTACGGCTTCCCGACCCAAACCGTGCAAGACACGGTCGATGCGCTCGAATACGTGCGCCAGCTCTTTGAAAACGGCTGCATCCAAAGCGGCTTCTTCCACCGCTTCACCTGCACCGTTCACTCCCCCGTGGGCCAAGACCCCGACGCCTACGGCATCCGCTTACTGCCCCTGCCCGAGGTCAGCTTCGCCAAAAACGACATCGGCTTTGTCGACCCCACCGGCGTCAACCACGACCAATTAGGCCGCGGCCTGCGCAAAGCCATCTACAACTACATGCACGGCGTGGGCCTGGACACCGACGTGCGCCAGTGGTTCGAACTCCCCAAAGGCCAATGCCCCAAACCCACCGTGCCCCGGCACGCCCTGGCCAAGGCCTTGGGCCTTTGAATCACCAAGGCACCACTTGCCCAGCGTGATCCACAAAGTGGGCGCGGCCGGTGGCGGGGAGTTGGTCCAGTACCTGCAGCAAACGGGTGACCGAATCGTCGGGAGCCATGGCGTGGTCGCCCACAAAGGGTTGGCTCAACGGTGAGGCCACTGTGCCGGGCTGCAACGCCGCCACGACCAAGCCGGGGCGTTGGCGGGCGAGTTCGATGGCGCTGGTTTGCAGCAACTGGTTGAGCGCGGCTTTGGCGCTGCGGTAGGCGTACCAGCCGCCCTTGTGGTTGTCTTCGATGCTGCCCACCCGCGCCGAGAGCTTGGCCCAAATGGAGCGCTCGTGCAGGGGCAGCTTGGGCGCTAGGTGTTTGAGCAAGAGTGCTGGGCCCATGGCGTTGAGCTGCCAGCTGCGCATCAAGCGTTCGGTGCTCACATCGGCCAAGCGTTTTTCGGGGCCCACGCCAGCGATGGTCAATGCGCCCGTGGCGTCCACCACCAAATGCAGCGGCCCCGCGATGGACTGCGCCAGCGCGGCGGTGCTGGCCTCGTCGGTGATGTCCCAGCCGGGATGGCTTTGGCGCGAAACTGCCAAGACCTCAGCGCAGCGGGCATCGGCTTGCAAAGCCTTGACAAACGCCGACCCGATCGCGCCGCTGGCCCCCAGAACCACCGCACGGTAGCCCTGGGGCAGGCTGTTCATGCAGCGTCCGCGCCCGCAGCGATGTCGCGCAAGGCGCGTTCAAACACCTCCACTGGCTGCCCGCCCGAGATCAAATGGCGGCGGTTGATGATGATGGCGGGCACCGAACGAATGCCGGCTTGGGCAAAAAACGTTTGGCGCTCGCGAACCTCGGCACTGAAATCTTGGCTGCTCAGGACCGCGGCGGCGGCCTCTTCGTCCAAGCCCACTTCGCGCACGCAGGCCAGCAAGACAGCGGGGTCGTCCATGTTTTCGGCGCGGCCTTGGTAGGCACGCAACAAGGCTTTTTTCAGGGATAAGGCATAACCTTGGGTTTGGTCGCTGTCGTCCAACGATTCGGCCCAACTCAGCAAGCGGTGGCAGTTGAAGGTGTTGTACACACGGCCACGGCCGTTGGGGTTAAACGCAAAGCCGACCTCAGCGCCGCGCTCGGTGATGGTGCGGCGAATCTCGGCCTGCTGCTCGGCGTTGGTGCCGTATTTTTGCGTCAGGTGTTCGCCCAAGTCTTGACCACCGGGGCCCATGTGGGGGTTGAGCTCAAAAGGCTGCAGGTACAGCGAGGCGGTGATGTCCGGCGAAACGCGCTGCAAGGCGTTCTCCAAAGCACCCAGCCCCACGGCACACCAAGGGCAGGCCACGTCAGAAACAAAATCGATGCGTACGGTTGTCATGCGTGCATCGTAAACCACCGGCCCTGACCCGCGCGCATGGTGGACAATGCAGCCATGAGCCCGAACACAACGCCCGCTGACCGCTACGCCGTGGTCGGCCACCCCATTGCGCACTCCAAGTCGCCCACGATTCACCGCCTGTTCGCACAGTCCACGGGCCAGCAGATCGAATACACCGCCATCGAATCCGCACCAGATGCTTTCGTCAACACCTTGGCCAACTTTGTTTCACAAGGCGGCAAAGGCCTGAACGTGACCTTGCCCTTCAAAGTCCAGGCCTGCGAGCTGGCCACCGACCCCATGCCCAGCGCCGTTTTGGCCGGTGCGGCCAACTGCTTGGCCTTCAAAGGCGATCGCATCGAGGCACACAACTTTGACGGTGTGGGTTTGGTCACCGACTTGACCACCCACCACGGCGCTCAGCTCCAAGGTCGGCGCGTCTTGGTCTTGGGCGCAGGCGGCGCCACGCGCGGCGCCCTGCCCGCCTTGGCCGACGCCGGCCCCACCGTGCTGGCCGTGGCCAACCGTACTGCCGACAAAGCCCGCGACCTGCAAACCCATTTCGCCCCGCACTTCGCCGTGCAAGCGGGCGGCTTTGAAGACCTGGCGGGCGAAAGTTTCGACATCATCATCAACGCCACCAGCACCGGCCTGAGCGACCAAGCCCTGCCACTGCCCACGGGCCTCTTCGCCCCCAACGCCGTGGCCTACGACATGGTCTACGGCAAAGGCCTCACCTCCTTCCTGCGCCAAGCCCAAGTTGCGGGTGTCACCCGCTTGGCCGACGGCTTGGGCATGCTCGTCGAACAAGCGGCGGAAGCCTTCGCCCTGTGGCGCGGCGTGCGCCCGTCCACGGCAAACGTGATACAAGCGCTGCGGGGCTGACCCCACGCCAGCAGCAACTCCCAGTGGTGTTAGGATTTGCGGGTCATCACATCTACGACCCATTGCCATGTCCACCCTCTTGTTGCTCAACGGTCCTAACCTGAATTTGCTGGGTTCGCGGGAGCCTGAGTTGTATGGCTCGACCACCCTGGCCGATGTTGAGGCCATGTGCACGCAAGTGTGCGCTGCGGCGGGGCACACGTTAGAAGCTTTTCAGAGCAACCACGAAGGCGCGTTGATCGACCAGATCCATGCCGCCGGCAAGCGGTTCAAGTCGGGTGAGTTGTTGGGTGTGGTGTTCAACCCAGGCGCTTACACGCACACGTCGGTCGCGTTGTTCGACGCCATCAAAGGTGTGGCGCCCATGCCGCTCATGGAGGTACACATCTCCAACGTGCACGCCCGCGAGGCGTTTCGCCACCACTCTTACGTCTCGCCCGCGGCCGCTGGCGTGGTGATGGGTTTGGGCGTGGACGGCTACACCGTGGCGGTGGAAGCCTTGCTGCGCCGCGCGGCCAAACGCTGAACCTGCAACCCACAGAACACGGCCACCAAGGCCGCGGCGCTGGAGAGCCAAAACACCGCGCTCAAACCCCAGCGCTCGCTCAGCACACCGCCCATCAAGCCGCCCAAGACGCCGGTCATGCCGTAGCCAATGACCGTGAAGAGCGCTTGACCGCGCCCGCGCAAACGCCCCGAAAAATGCTGTGAGATCAGTGAAATACAGGCCGTGTGGTGCGCCGCAAAGGTCACGGCGTGCAGCGCTTGCGCAAACACCAACACCCACCACCACTGAGCCGCACCCGCCGTGAGCGTCATGCGCAGCACCATCAACACCGACGCCACCACCAACCAGGCCGGCCAGCTCAAACGACTCGCCCAACGGCCCTGTTGGTAAAACCAACCGATCTCCACGATCACGCCCACCGCCCAGAACAAACCGATGGCGGTTTTGCTGTACCCCAAATGGTCCAAATAGAGCGAGAAAAACACGTACACCAACACATGCGCCAGCACATGAAAGAAGATCGCCGCGAACAGCCAGTGAACCGAGGGCTGGCGCAAGATTGGCCAGATCGGCAAGCGCTCGTGGTGGGCCTCGACCGACTCTTTGAGGTCGGGCATCCACCACACGCTGATGGCCACGAGCACCAAGGTGCCCACCGTCCACGCGGGGAAGCTCGACAAGCCAAAGCGCTCAAACCACCAGCCAGCCGCCATCACCGTGACCAAAAAACCCCACGACCCCCACAAGCGCACGCGGCCGTAGCGGTGCACATCGAGCTGACCTTCGTGTGTGACACGGTGCGCCATGGCCGCTTCACTCATGGGCATCATGAAACTGGTGTGGATGAACATCACCAACAGCACGCCAAACAGCGCAGCCACAGGCAGCGACAAGAACAAGCCCAGGCCCACTAACAAGGAAGCGCTCGCGCCGTAACGCAAGAGCTTGACCCGCTCACCCGTGCGGTCGCTCAGCCAGCCCCAGCCATAAGGCCCGACCACACGCGTGGCGGCCTGCGTGGCGGTCAGCAAGCTGATGGCCACTAGGCTAAAGCCCATCTCCTTGAGCCACAGCGGCAGGTATGGATTGAAAAACCCCACATGCGCAAAATAACTCGCCGACAACATGGCGAACGGCGCCAAGCTGTTGCGCGCAGCAGCAGCGTTCACATCAGGCGCGGGATTGGGCGGCGATGTCGGGCGTGCTCACGCGCACGTCGCCGCATTGGGCACGGTGGGCCAAGGCATGCTCCATCACCACCAAAGCCAACATGGCCTCGGCAATGGGCGTGGCGCGAATGCCCACGCATGGGTCGTGGCGACCCTTGGTGATCAGGGACGTGGCTTGCCCCTGCACATCGATCGAGTCGCGCTCGATCAAGATGGAACTCGTGGGCTTGATGGCGATGCTCACCTCCAGGTCTTGGCCGGTGCTGATGCCGCCCAACACGCCACCTGCGTTGTTGCCCACAAAGCCTTGTGGCGTGAGCGAATCGCCGTGGTGGCTGCCCTTGTGCGTCACGCTGGCAAAGCCCGCGCCAATTTCCACACCCTTGACCGCGTTGATGCCCATCATGGCGTACGCGATGTCGGCGTCGAGCTTGTCGAACAAGGGCTGACCCAAGCCCACGGGCATGCCCTGCGCGGTCACGCGCAAACGCGCCCCGCAAGAGTCGCCGCTCTTGCGCAGCGCGGCCATGTAAGTTTCCAAGGCCGACACATCGGCCACCGGCGCAAAAAACGGGTTGTTCGCGACGTGATCCCACGACTCAAAGCCGATCGGCACATCGCCGATTTGCGTCATGCAACCGCGAAACGTGGTGCCGAAGCGCTCGAACAACCACTTCTTGGCCACCGCACCGGCCGCCACCATGGGCGCGGTCAGGCGCGCCGACGAACGGCCGCCGCCACGCGGGTCGCGCAAACCGTATTTGTGCCAATAGGTGTAGTCGGCGTGGCCGGGTCGGAACTGTTGACCAATGTCGCCGTAGTCTTTGCTGCGCTGGTCGGTGTTGTGAATCAGCAAGGCAATGGGCGTGCCCGTGGTCTTGCCTTGGTAGACGCCGCTCAAGATCTGAACCGCATCGGGTTCGTTGCGTTGGGTGACAAACGCACTGGTGCCGGGGCGGCGGCGGTCGAGGTCGGGCTGGATGTCGGCCTCCGATAAGGCCAAACCCGGTGGGCAGCCATCGATCACACAGCCAATGGCCGGGCCGTGGGATTCACCGAAATTGGTGACTGCGAAAAGATGTCCGAAGGTGTTGCCGCTCATGGGTGGGGATTATCCCACCAGTGGACGCGCTCAGGCCTTGCCCTGATCGTCAGGCCAGTCGCGGATGTAGGCCTTGAGCATTTGGTTCTCGAAGTTTTGGCTGTCGACGACGGCTTTGGCCACGTCATAAAAGCTGATCACACCCATCAACATGGTGCCGTCCATCACAGGCATGTAGCGCGTGTGGCGCTCCAGCATGAGCGGGCGCACCTCGGTGATGTCGGTGGTGGGGCTGCAGGTGGCCGGTTGGGTGTCCATGACCGCACTCACCTGCTCGTTGCCCACGCTGCCACCGTTTTTGGCCAAGGTATGAATGACTTCACGGAAGGTGAGCATCCCCGCCAATTCGCCGCGGTTCATCACCGCCAATGAGCCAATGTCCAACCGCGACATGGTCTCGATGGCGTCGCGCAGCAAAGCGTCTGGCGCGATGGTGTACAACGTGCCGCCCTTGACCCGAAGAATGTCGCTGACTTGCATGGTGTTAACTCCGTTGAGGGTGAGACTGAATGAATATGGGCAATATAGACCACCAATCCTTACAGCAACCTTCTTGGGAACGAACCGAAGAGGTCTGGGGTCAGGATGGGAGCGATTGCTCTACGGTCAACGATGCCCACGCACTGCGATGGGCAAAGGCCAACATCGAATCGTGTGGTGACAAAAGCAAACGATCAATCAGTGGCCGCACCGGTGTCAAAGAAGGGTCAATCAGCAGGACGTACCGCTCTTCGTCTTCTTTGATCGGCGCAACCCAATCCAAACGACTCAAGACGGCCAAGGCTTCTTCAAGTTGCAGGGGAGAGACTTTGAGCCGGCTGGCCAAAGCGTCTGAAGTCAGGCCCTTTTCTGGCGCGTGCTGAACGGCACGCAATTGAGCCAAAACTTCCAAGGCCAACTGAAAGTCCCAACCCGGCGTGTCACCACGCCGAGCGATACCCGACAACAGACTGGGCAGATACGCTGCAATGACGGCGCCCCACAACACAATCACCCAAGCCACGAAAACCCAAATCAACAAAATGGGTACCGCTGCAAACGCCCCGTACACCAGGGCGTAGGTGGGAATGGAAGCAAAGTACCAACCCAACAAGGCCTTGGCAGCATCAAAGCCGATGGCGACAAACAAACCACCCAACAAAGCGTGAGACCAGCGAACGTGGGTGTTGGGCACGAAGCGGTACAAGGCCGCCATACCGCCCACCACCAAAATCCATTCCAGGACCTCCAGCCAAACGCGTGTTCCCACACTCAACCCCTTGATCAACGCACGTTGATCGCCCATGGCGTAAGCCGTCAGTGTCAGGCTCAAAGCCAGCACCAAAGGCCCCAAGGTCAGTACGGCCCAGTACACCAAGACGCGCTGAGTGACACCGCGCGGTCGACGCACGCGCCAAATGTCATTGAGCTTGCGGTCAATGGTCAGGATCAGCGCCAGCGCTGTGACCACAAAAAATACACCGCCAGCCCAGCCCATTTGGCTGGCTTTGCTCACGAACAAGTTCAGGTTGACCATCACCGGCTTGGCGATCGACTCTGGCACCATGGAAGACACCAACCAGCGCTGCAGGGTCACTTGCAGCTGGTCAAACATGGGCATGGCACCGAAAATGGCCAACGCCACCGTGAACAGGGGTACCAAAGAAATCAGGGTCGTGAAGGTCAAGCTGCTGGCCGTCAGGCCCAATCGATCTTCCCTAAAACGCTCATACAAAGTAAGGGCCGTGTTTTTCCAAGGAAAACGCTTGAAGTCGTGCCAGGTTTCTCTTGCCCAGGCAAGCATGGGGGTGATCCGTTCTGTCCAATCCATCCCGGTATCATGCCACCAGCCCAACAGGGGCTTCATTCATTGCACCATGAACACCACACCAACGGCACCCTCGCCCCAGACCCAGCACCAGATCGAAACCACCCGCCGCGTGGCCGTGGGCAGTTTGCTGGGGCTCATCGTCTTGGGCCTAGCGTGGGAGCTGTGGCTTGCACCGCTTCGGCCTGGGGGCTCATGGTGGGCCATCAAGGTCATTCCCTTGACCATACCTCTGGCCGGTTTGCTCAAAAAGCGCATGTACACCTACCGTTGGGTGAGCTTGCTGATTTGGCTCTACTTCACCGAAGGCATCATCCGCGCCACCACCGAAAGCGGCGTGAGCCTGTGGTTGGCCTTGGGTCAGACCTTGTTGTGCTTGGTGTTGTTCACCGTCAGCGCCTTGCACGTGCGCATCCGACTGAAAGCTGCCGGCTTAGAAGCCGTTCGCGCTGACGCCGCCGAACACGCTCGTCTGAGCGGTGCCGCAGCCGACCCCGTTGCGCCGAAACAGCCATGAACCCCGGCGTACTGCTCGACGCCTTGCGACAAGCCGTGGGGCACGCCCATGTGCTGACCCATGAAGACACCAGCACCGACCTGAGCCGCTGGGAGCGCGATTGGCGCGGTCGCGCCCATGGTCGGGCTTTGGCGGTGGTGCAACCACAAAGCACCGCCGAGGTGGCCGCCGTCGTCAAAGCCTGTGCCGCACAAGGCGCGAGCTTGGTGCCGCAAGGCGGCAACACCGGCTTGGTGGTGGGCTCGGTGCCCGATGGTACGGGCCAGCAAGTCGTGCTGAGCACCACGCGCCTGAACCGTGTGCGAACACTCGACGCCGCCAACCGCACCCTCACGGTCGAGGCCGGCTGTGTCTTGCAAACCGTGCAAGACGTGGCCCGAGAGGCCGGTTTTTTATTTCCCCTGAGTTTGGCCGCGCAAGGCAGTTGCACGATTGGTGGCAACCTGGCCACCAACGCCGGCGGCACGCAGGTGCTGCGCTACGGCAATACGCGCGACCTGTGTTTGGGCTTGGAGGTGGTGAGCGCCGACGGCGAGGTTTGGCACGGCCTGAGCGGCCTACGCAAAGACAACACCGGCTACGATCTGCGTCATCTCATGATCGGCAGCGAAGGCACGTTGGGCGTTATCACCGCGGCCACCCTCAAACTGTTCGACGCGCCTGCGGCCCAACTCACCGCCTGGGCCTGCGTGCCATCGCTCTCGGCTGCGGTCGATCTGCTGGGTTTGGCGCAGCGCCAGTTGGGCGCAGGCCTGACGGGTTTTGAAGTCATGGGGCAATTCGCTCTGTCTTTGGTCGACAAACACTTTCCCCAACTGCGCGTACCGGCTTGGGCCGACACGCCGTATGCCGTATTGCTGGAGTTGAGCGACACGGAATCGGACGCGCACGCCCATGCGCAACTCGAGCAACTGCTGGGCCAAGCCATCGAATCGGGCTGTGCCAGCGACGCCATCGTGGCCAGCAATCTGTCGCAAGCGCAAGGCTTTTGGCACGTGCGCGAAAGCATCTCGATGGCGCAAGCCGAAGAAGGCCTGAACATCAAACACGACATCAGCTTGCCGATCTCACGAATACCTGCGTTTTGTGCCGAAACCGATGAGCGCTTGGCCCACACCTTTGCCGGTGTGCGCATCGTGAACTTCGGGCATTTGGGCGATGGCAACCTGCACTACAACGTACAAGCCCCGTTGGGCATGGACCCCGCGGTGTTTTTGAACACCCAAGAAGCCGCGGTCAATGCGCTGGTGTTCGAACAGGTGCGCGCCTTTGGCGGCTCCATCAGTGCCGAGCACGGCATCGGCAGCCTCAAAGCCCACACCCTGCCCGAATACAAAGACCCCGTGGCACTGAACTGGATGCACCGCATCAAGGCCGCGCTCGACCCCCAGCAGCGCCTGAACCCTGGCCGGGTGCTGACCGACACGCGATAAACTGCCTGCCATGAACACCCCTGCCCGCCCCATCCGACATCAGTACGAAGACCTCATGCGCCACGTGTTTGAGCACGGCGTGGAAAAAGGCGACCGCACCGGCACCGGCACGCGCAGCGTCTTTGGTCACCAAATGCGCTTTGACCTCAACGAGGGCTTCCCGCTGGTGACCACCAAAAAGGTGTTTTTGAAGGCCATCATCGTGGAGCTCTTGTGGTTTCTGCGGGGCGACAGCAACGTGAAGTGGCTGCAAGAGCGCGGCTGCACGATTTGGGACGAATGGGCCCGTGCCGACGGCGACCTGGGGCCGGTGTATGGCGTGCAATGGCGCAGCTGGCCCAAAGTCGGTGGTGGCCACGTGGACCAAATTCAGCAGGTCATCGATACCCTCAAGACCAACCCCGACAGCCGCCGCATCATTGTGAGCGCTTGGAACGTGGCCGAGCTTGACCAAATGGCGCTCATGCCCTGCCACGCCTTTTTCCAGTTCTACGTCGCGCCACCCACCACCCCGGGTGGCAAAGGCAAACTCAGCTGCCAGCTCTACCAGCGCAGCGCCGACATTTTCTTGGGCGTGCCCTTCAACATCGCCAGCTATGCGCTGCTCACCCACATGGTGGCGCAGCAGTGCGACCTGGACGTGGGCGACTTCATTTGGACCGGTGGTGACTGCCACCTCTACAGCAACCACTTCGAACAAGTGCAATTGCAACTCAGCCGCGAGCCTCTGCCCTACCCCACGCTGCGCCTTTTACGACGTCCAGACTCGATCTTTGATTACGCTTTCGAAGACTTTGAGGTGGTCGACTACCAGCACCATCCCGCCATCAAAGCACCGGTGGCTGTGTGATCACTCGCCGGCAAGCCTGGGCTGTATTGGCCCTCACGCTCATGTGGGGCGTGAATTGGCCCATGATGAAACTCTCCTTGGGGCAAATGACCCCGCTGTTTTTCCGCGCCAGCACCATGACGCTGGGCGCCGCTTGGTTGTTTGCCTACGTGGCTCAAAAAGGCCAGCGCATGTGGCCCACCGGCCGCGAATGGGCGGTGATCGCCGCTTTGGGCTTACCCAATGTCTTGGGCTGGCACACGCTGTCTATCATCGGCTTGCAAGAACTCGCCTCGGGGCGTGCGGCGATTTTGGGCTTCACCATGCCCATCTTCACCGTCTTGCTCGGCGTGGCCTTCTACCAAGAGCGCTTGACCCGGCGCGTCTTGCTGGCCGTGGTCTGCGCCAGCGTGGCGATTGCCCTGCTCTTGTGGGATGAGCTCAGCAGCTTGGCCGGTCGGCCCCAAGGCGTGGCGTGGATGATCAGCGGCGCCTTTTGCTGGGCTTGGGGCACCTTGCTGTTTCGCCGCGCCCAGCTCACGCTGGACCCACTGGTGGTCACGGTGTGGATGTTGCTCATGGGCAGCGCGGTGGTCTGGTGCTTGGCGAGCCTCTGGGAACCGGTGCCCAACCCGATGGTGTTCAACCTGCCGATGTGGTTGAGCCTCTTGTATGGGGTGCTCATCAACTACGGCTTTGCTCAAATCATTTGGTTCGGCATGGCACGCGACCTACCGCCGGCCACCAGCGCCATGAGCATCATGGCCATCCCGCTGGTGGGTACCCTGTCGGCCACCGTCATCGTGGGTGAATGGCCGACATGGCAAGACTGGGCCGCCATGCTGTTTGTGTGTGTGGCCATCGCCAGCGTGTTGCTGCCGCCCCGTTCTACCGCATCGCCCAAATCCGCATGAGCAGCCAAATCAACCTCATCTACGCCCGCGCCCGCAACGGCGTGATCGGCCTGAACAACGCGATGCCTTGGCACTTGCCCGAAGACTTGGCGCATTTCAAACAAACGACCTTGGGCTGCCCGGTCATCATGGGCCGCAAGACTTGGGACTCGTTGCCTCCTCGTTTCCGCCCGCTGCCTGGGCGCGCCAACATCGTCATCACGCGCGACACCGCCTGGGCCGCCGAGGGTGCTCTGGCCGCCCAGAGCCTAGAGGCGGCCGTGGCCTTGTGCGCCGATGCCCCAGAGGTCTGGGTGATGGGCGGCGCACAAATTTACGAACTGGCCCTGCCCTTGGCGCGCCGCGTGGTGGTCACCGAAATCGACCAAGACTTCGAGGGTGACGCTTGGGCTCCCAAGCTGGGCCGCGAATGGCGCGAGACCGAACGCCAGTCGCACACCAGCGCCAGCGGCTTGCGCTTTGCTTTTGTGAACTTCGAACGACAGGAGACCTGAATGAGCGACGCCCCCATCCCCATGGACTTGGACCCCGCTGTGGTGCAAACCCTCTCCCAGGTGACCACTGCCACACTGACCACCTTGCTGCTGAAAAAGGGCTTGCGCAACGTCTGGCTGCGCGGCACCCGACCGATTCGTCCTGGGCAATCCCGCTTGGTCGCGCGGGCCTTCACCTTGCGCTTTGTGCCGGCGCGTGAAGACCTCGCCACGCCCGCATCTTGGAGCTCCCCCATTTCCACCCGCGCAGCCATCGAGGCCATGCCGGCCGGTTGTGTGGCCGTGGTTGACGCCATGGGTGTGCAAGACGCGGGCATTTTTGGCGACATTTTGTGCGCCCGCATGCAGCACAAAGGCGTGGCTGGCTTGGTCAGCGACGGCGTGGTGCGCGACCGGGCCGGTGTGTTGGCCGCTGGCTTGCCGGTCTGGTGCAGCGGTGCCGCCGCGCCGCCCTCCGTCGCCGGCTTGACCTTCGTCGATTGGCAACGCCCCGTGGCCTGTGGTGGCGTGGCCGTCTTCCCCGGTGACGTGATCGTGGCCGACGACGATGGTGCGGTGCTCATTCCTCAAGCCTTGCTCGACGAGATGGTGCAAACCGGCCCAGAGCAAGAACGTCTGGAGGCTTGGATCATGGAACAAATCCACCAAGGGCAAGCCCTGCCCGGCCTGTACCCACCCAACGAAGCGAACGCCGCACGCTATGCGGCATCGAAGAAGCGTTGACCATGCGTTTTGGCATTTTGGGTTGGGGCAAGATCGCCCGCACACAGCTCGCACCAGCCATCGACCAAGCCGGGCACGAGGTTGTGGCCATCGGTAGCCGCTCGCCCACAGCCGCCACCTTGGCTTGGAGCGAAACACACGAAGCGGCACGCTGGACCAGTTATGAAGGGGTCTTGAACGACCCCCGTGTGGAGGCGATCTACATCGCCCTGCCCAACCACGCGCACGTGCCGTGGTCGCTCAAGGCCTTGGCTGCCGGTCACCACGTTTTGTGTGAAAAGCCCATGGCTCTGACATTGGCCGATGTGGACCGTTTGAACCAAGCCGCTCACACCGCCCAGCGGCACCTGCACGAGGCCTACATGGTCCTGCACCACCCCCAATGGTCGGCGCTCAAAGCCTTGGATGTGGGCGCTTGGCGTCACCTGCAAGTGGCGTTTTCTTATGACAACCGCGACCCATCCAACATCCGCAACCAAGCGGCCTTGGGCGGTGGCGCGCTGTGGGACATCGGCTGCTACGCCGTGCTCTTGGGCCATTGGCTCATGGACCGAGCACCCGACGCCGTGCGCTGCCACCAAACCCGTCATTCCGATTGGGGTACCGACATCCACACCCAAGGCGAATTGCGCTGGGGCGATGCCTCGGTCATGCAGTTCAGCGTCTCTACCCAATCGACTCGCCACCAAAGTGCGGTCTTGGTGGGTGAGCAAGGCTGGGTGAGCCTTGACGCTCCGTTCAACCCTCCACCGTTGGCCTCTTGGCGCGCCAGCGAAAGCCTGAACCTGCCGACCTTGCCGAGCCTGAACCAATACGCCGCCATGGTGCACGACTTCGTCGCCCGCGCCGAAGCCGGTGTACCCACCGACCTGAGCCTATCGCGCCGCGTCACCGACACCTTGCTGCGACTGCACGCCGCAGCCCAAACCGCTTCATGACCATGCAACTCGCCACCTGGAACGTCAACTCCCTCAATGTGCGCTTGCCCCAAGTGATTGACTGGCTCGCCGCCAACCCCGTCGACGTGCTGGCCCTGCAAGAGCTCAAGCTCACCGATGACAAATTCCCCGCACAGGCCTTCACCGATATCGGTTATCAAGCGCAATGGTTCGGACAAAAAACCTACAACGGCGTGGCCTTGCTCAGCAAAACCCCGGCCAGCGACGTGATCAAAAACATACCTGGTTTTGAGGATGAGCAGTCGCGTGTTTTGTGCGCCACCATCGGCGGTGTCCGAGTCATCGGCGCCTACTTCCCCAATGGGCAAGAACCCGGCAGCGACAAATTCGCCTACAAAATGCGCTGGCTCAACGCCTTGCGCGAATGGGTTCGTGCCGAGATGGTCGCCCACCCCAAGTTGGTGCTGATGGGCGACTACAACATCACCTTCGACGACCTCGATGTATGGGACCCCGAAGGTTTGCGCGAGACCATCCACTGCACCACTGAGGAGCGCACGCACCTCCAAGCCCTTATCGACTTGGGTCTGAACGACGCGGTCCGCCTCTTCCCACAGCCCGAAAAAAACTTCAGTTGGTGGGACTACCGCGACTTTGGTTTTCGCCGCAAGCGCGGCCTGCGCATCGACCACATTTTGATCACCGAGGCGCTCAAAGCTCAGGCCAGTGCCTGTGCCGTGGACGTTGCACCGCGCAAAAACGAACGCCCCAGCGACCACGCCCCCGTGGTTTTGACGCTGACGGGCTGATTCAGTGCCCGAGCGGGCTGTCTTCGAGTTTGAGGTCTTGGATCTTGCGGGTGATGGTGTTGCGCCCAATGCCGAGTTTGACCGCAGCCTCGATGCGCCTGCCCCTTGTGGCCGCCAAAGCGGCTTGGATCAAAACACCCTCAAAGCGTTGGCTCAGCACATCCCAAACATCTTGCCGGTCCTCCTTGAGCAAGGCCGCGGCTTCGGCTTGTAACCCCAACTCCCAAGGCAGTTGACTGCTGGATGGCGAGGGCCAGGGTGATGCGACCGGGATGCTGTTGGGCAAAGTCACGCCAGCGTCGAGCAGTGGGCTGGCCATCGTGGGCGTGGTCGGCACCGACTGCCCCAAAATTTCTGGGGGCAAGTCTTTGACGTCGATCACTTGGCTGGGGGCCATGACGGTGACCCAATGGCAGAGGTTTTCCAGCTGTCGAACGTTGCCCGGAAAGTCAAAACGCACGATCCATTCGAGTGCGGCGGGCGCGATCCGCTTGGGCTCCACGCCCAGTTGTTGTGCGCTCTGCTGCAAAAAGTGGCGAGTGAGGGTGGGAATGTCTTCGCGGCGTTCCCGCAAAGCGGGCAAGCGCAGTCGAATGACGTTCAATCGGTGGAACAAATCCTCGCGAAACGCCCCATCTTTGACGCGTTGCTCCAGGTTTTGGTGGGTCGCTGCGATCACGCGCACATTGGCCTTGACCGCGCTGTGCCCACCCACGCGGTAGAAGTGACCATCCGACAGCACCCGAAGCAAACGGGTTTGTAAATCGAAGGGCATGTCACCGATCTCATCCAAGAACAGCGTGCCGCCTTCGGCTTGCTCAAAACGACCACGACGGGCAGCCTGTGCGCCCGTGAAGGCGCCCCGCTCGTGTCCGAACAACTCACTTTCAAGCAAATCTTTGGGAATCGCTGCGGTGTTGATGGCCACAAAAGCACCATTGGCTCTGGGGGAGTGCTTGTGCAGCGCTCGCGCGACCAATTCCTTGCCCGAGCCCGACTCACCCGTGATGAGCACCGTGACCTGGCTTTGGCTCAAGCGGCCAATGGCGCGAAACACGTCTTGCATGGCGGGGGCTTGCCCCAACATCTCTGGGGTCTCGCTGCTGCTGACATCAGCGACCTCTTCGCGCAAACTTTCTTCCATCGCCCGACGGATCAACTCGATGGCCTTGGGCACATCAAAAGGCTTGGGCAAGTACTCAAACGCACCGCCTTGAAACGCAGAGACCGCGCTGTCCAAGTCGGAGTAAGCGGTCATGATGATGACCGGCACCTTGGGCAGCTGGGCTTTGACTTGCTCCAAGAGGTTCAAACCGCTGATACCAGGCATGCGGATGTCACTCACCAGCACCTGTGGCAAGTCGTGCTCGGGGCACTGCTCCAGAGCCTTGAGCACCTCTTGTGGCTGGGTGAAACTGCGCGTGGGCAGGTTCTCGCGCAGCAGGGCTTTCTCTAGCACGAAGCGAATCGATTGATCGTCATCCACTATCCAAATCGGCTTCATGTGTGTCTTTCTGTTCAAGGCAAGGGGATAGAAATTTTGAAATCGGTCCGGCCTGGTTCGCTGCTGCACTCAATCAAACCATGGTGCTGTTGCACAAAGGTTTGAGCCAAGGTCAGCCCCAAGCCCGAGCCGCCGTCTCGACCCGAAACCAGCGGGTAAAAAATGCGGTCTTTGATCGCCTCGGGAATGCCAGGGCCGTTGTCGATCACATGCAATTCCAATGCCAGTTTGTAGCGTTGCTTGCCAAAGGTCACTTGTCGACCCACACGCGTGCGCAACACCAATTCGGCACTTTGATCAGCGATTCGATCGGCCAAAGCCTGAGCGGCGTTGTGCGCGATGTTGAGGACGGCTTGGATGAGCTGTTCCCGGTCACCTCGGAATTCAGGAATGGAGGTGTCGTAGTCGCGCACCAGACGCAATCCCTTGGGGAATTCCGCCAAGATCAAACTGCGCACACGCTCGCAAACCTCATGGATATTGACATCGCTCACCACATGGGCATGGCGGTGCGGCTCCAACAAACGGTCAACCAAAGACTGCAAACGATCGGCCTCGCGGATGATGACCTGTGTGTACTCCACGAGCTCTTTGCTGTGCAGGTCCATTTGTAACAACTGCGCCGCGCCACGGATTCCCCCCAAGGGGTTTTTGATTTCGTGCGCCAAGTTACGGATCAACTCTTTGTTGGCCTGCGCTTGCTCCATCAAACGTTCTTCGCGGTCCTGCCGAGTCTGCTGTTCCAGCGGTAAGAGCTCCACCAAAACCTCATCGCTCGAATCGGTTTGTGCCACCACCACATGCACCTGCAAAGGGTCTTGGTTCAGGCGCTTGAGCCAAGCGTCGTAACGCAGCGCGGCAAAATCGTTGTTTCGAGCACCGACCAGTGCGGACGCCAACGATTGGGGTTCTTCAAAACAATCTTGGAAACGGCTCTCGCTGAGCAAGCGGCGAGAGAGACCCAGCGCATCCTCCAATGCGGCATTCGCAAACACCAAGGTGCCGTCCGATCGCACCACCGCCACCAAAGTGGCCAGCATGTCCAGCGATTGAAAGCGTTGTGCACTCATGGATGGCAGATGAATAAAAGACCTTGGGGCAAAAAAAAGGTGGCACAGGGCCACCTTTTTTCAGGCGCCTGAGCGCATCACAGGCTGTAGTACATGTCGAATTCGACGGGGTGTGGTGCCATGCGGAAACGCTGCACTTCGCCCATTTTCAATTCGATGTAAGCGTCGAGCATGGAATCGCTGAACACGTTGCCCTTGGTCAAGAACGCACGGTCTTTGTCCAAGTGCTCCAAGGCCTGATCCAAGCTGTGGCACACGGTGGGGACCAATTTGTCCTCCTCGGGTGGCAGGTGGTAGAGGTCTTTGGTGGCGGCTTCGCCGGGGTGGATCTTGTTTTCCACGCCGTCCAGACCGGCCATCATCAGTGCGGAGAAGCACAGGTAAGGGTTGGCCAATGGATCGGGGAAGCGAGCCTCGATGCGGCGGCCCTTGGGGTTGGCCACGTAAGGGATGCGGATCGATGCCGAGCGGTTGCGGGCCGAGT
>CAZNWS010000001.1:20239-23041 GCA_964576495.1 uncultured Hydrogenophaga sp.
CTTGTAGCTGTTGGTGCCCGGGTTGGTGATCGCGTTGAGCGCCTTGGCGTGTTTGATGATGCCGCCGATGTAGTACAGGGCGAAATCGCTCAAACCGGCGTAGCCGTCACCCGCGAACAGGTTCTTGCCGTCTTTCCAGATCGACTGGTGCACGTGCATGCCCGAACCGTTGTCGCCTTGGTAAGGCTTGGGCATGAAAGTAGCGGTTTTGCCGTAGGCATTGGCCACGTTCCAGACCACGTATTTCAGCTGCTGCGTCCAATCGGCGCGCTCGACCAGCGTGCTGAACTTGGTGCCGATTTCGTTTTGGCCAGCGCCAGCCACTTCGTGGTGGAACACTTCAACCGGAATGCCCAAGGATTCCAGAATCAGGGCCATTTCGGCGCGCATGTCTTGCGTGCTGTCAACGGGCGGCACGGGGAAATAGCCACCTTTGACCGTGGGGCGGTGACCGCGGTTACCACCTTCGAGCTTGGCGCCGGTGTTCCAAGGAGCTTCGTACTCTTCGATCTCGTACATCACGCGACCGGGTTCGTTGTTCCAACGGATGCCGTCGAAGATGAAGAATTCGGGTTCGGGTCCGAAGTAAGCGGTATCGCCCAAGCCCGAGGCCTTCAGGTAGGCTTCGGCGCGCTTGGCGATGGAGCGTGGGTCGCGGTCGTAGGCTTTGCCGTCACCGGGTTCGATCACGTCACACTGCATGAACAGGGTGGTTTCTTCAAAGAAGGGGTCGATGTTGGCGGTGTTGGGGTCGGGCATGAGCTGCATGTCCGAGGCTTCAATGCCTTTCCAGCCAGCCACCGACGAACCGTCGAAAGCGTGGCCAGAAACGAATTTGTCCTCGTCGAAGTGCGAAACGGGCACGGTGACGTGCTGTTCTTTGCCTCGGGTATCGGTGAAACGGAAGTCAACAAACTTGACTTCGTTGTCTTTCACCATGTTCATGACGTCGGCGACGGTCTTGGCCATCAGTAGCTCCTGTAAAGCGGTGGTTGGAAGAAATTCGATGTGCTGACTGAGCAGAATGTGTGCCACCGAGCAAGCCACGGGGACAGGCATCTGCACAAACCCAGTTCAGACAAGGATTATCGCCGATCGGGGTCTGCAAGCCGCGCAGGAATCGGCACCACCAAGAACCCATTATTCACCAAATTGGTGCCAATCAACGGCGTTAAAGTGCATTATTTTGGTGCAATGATTCATCGCGCACCAAAATGAGGCGGCTTAAGTCCGCACCATTTCCGGCCCCAACCGCAAACCATGCGACGCCAATCCAGCCAACAAAGCCTCGAAGGCAGGCCCCACCACGTCGGGGGAGCCTTTGACCCCAAGCTCGATGTGCCGACCGTGGACCGGGTGATCCACACTGGGCAAGCTGAAGACCTTGATGGGGTAGTCGGCCTCCATGCGCTCCATGAGTGGGGTGAGTGTGGCCTCCATCGCACCAAACACCACGACGGAGCGCTCCATCCAGGCACCGGCTTGGTGGTGTTCGGCGTACAGGTGATCCAACACCCAAGCCATCATGGGCCATGCCATGACCGGAAACCCCGGCAGGAAATGCACCGTTGCACGATCCGAGGCACAAGTAAAGCCAGGAATCTTGTTGTACGGATTGGGGATGATTTGCGCCCCTTGTGGAATCACGCCCATGTTGAGACGGTGTACGTTGTCAGGATGCTCAGGCTCATAGGGCAAGCCTTTTTCCAAGGCCACGTCGTGCATGCGCTCCAAAATCAGGGCTTTGGCCTCGGGGTGCAAGACCAAGTCCACGCCCAAAGCTGCCGCCGCACATTGCCGCGTGTGGTCATCCGGCGTGGCGCCAATGCCGCCACAACAAAAAACCACATCCTGCCCGGCAAAAGCCTCTCGCAAGGCTTGGGTGATGCGTTCCCGGTCGTCACCCACGCCCCTGACCCATGACAGGCTCAACCCCCGCTCGTGCAAGAGCTCGATGGTTTTGGGCAGGTGCTTGTCGGCGCGCTTACCCGACAAGATTTCGTCACCAATGATGATCAAACCCACGGAAATCGTCATGTCAAAACACCTCTTGAGCCTCCGCTGCGTTGGGCACCATTCGCTTGGCCGCCAGCAGGGCCAAGGTGTAATGGGCAAACCACAGGGAAGAAAACACCAACACCCATGTGTAAATCCAGATGGCCAGCGGCAACAAAATCGGCGCGAAGACCACGAACATCGTGCCAGATGCCCACAACAGGCTGGGCGCAGCCCCCAAATAACCCGTGATCACACCCATGGTCCACAAGGTCCAGCGGTGACGCGTCATCAGCGCTCGCCGCTCCTCGGTGGTGGCATGGTCGGCCAAAGCGTCAAACGCAAACACGCGGTAGGTCAGCCAACCCCAGATCAAAGGCGGTAGGACCAACACCATGGGCGGCACCCACCACAAGGGTAAGGTCAGCAACAAGGCCAACAGGGCCAGCGCCGTGGCGCTCATGGACCACGCCATTGACGTCCAAAACGAGGCGCCCCGCAAACGCAGCAGCGCGGGGAAGCGACGCTGGGCCACCAAACCCACCATGGCCGGGGTCATGAACCATGACACCAAAAGCAAACACAACACGACCACCAAGGGGGTGATCAGCACGAGCAACAACAAGGGGGCAAAAGCCGTTCGCAAGGCGTCCAAACCCAGCACCCCCAACCAATTCAGGAAGGCCTGCAACAGGTCTGCCGACTGCAAGCCTTCGCTCAGGGCCTGAACCGCCGGGTCCCACAACCAATAACCGAAGACGAAGGCCAAGACGAGCATCAAAACCAAAGGCAAAAACGAGAGCACCA
>CAZNWS010000002.1:0-11964 GCA_964576495.1 uncultured Hydrogenophaga sp.
GCCTTGGCCGTAGGCCAGTGAAGCGGTGCCGATGAGCACCGCGGTGTCCAACCAAGCGTGCGGGTTGAGCCAAGAAAACGCCAACGCGGAGAGCACGGCCTGACGGGGCGTGACCGAGGCGGGAGCGGCTTGGGCTGGGCCACGTTCATCGCTCACCACCTTCACGGCGGTGGGGTGCAAAAAGCGCTGGAAGGCTTGCCAACCGTAAACGCCCAAGAACAAGACGCCCGCCCCAATCAAAGCGCCCAACAGTTTGTCTGACAGCCCACCCAGTTGTGCCAAGCCCAAAACGCCCAAAGCGATCAAAAAGATATCGGCCACCGCACACACCAACACGGTCAGCCACAAATGTTGGCGCTGCAGGCCCATGCGCAGCACATGGGCGTTTTGGGGCCCGATGGCCATGATGAGCGATAGGCTCAGCATCATGCCAGCGGCGAATGTGGGGAAAGCGATGATCATGGGGAGCTCCAGATAACAGCGATTCGATGCCCGGATTGTGGTCAAACTGCCCATCGCATTAAAGCAAGTTGAATTAAACTGATATTGCTCAAATAAAATTTAATCAAAGACCGATCATGCTCGATGCCCGTCAACTCGAAGCCTTCAGCGCCGTCGTTGAACACGGTGGTTTTGGCCCCGCCGCGCAAGCGCTGTCGTTGACGCTGGCCGCGGTCTCGGTGCGCATCAAGGCCTTGGAAGATGGTTTGGGCCAGCGTTTGCTGGTGCGCGGCAAGCGCGTGCGGGCCACCGCGGCTGGGCAAGCCCTGTTGGCCCATGTCAAACAGGTGCAGATGATGGAAGCCGATGTGCTGGCGGGTTTGCAAGCCGGCGCGTCCGTGGGGTCGGGCGCTGCCGCGTGGCAAAGCCTGAGCGTGGCCATCAACGCCGACTCGGTGGCGAGTTGGTTTTTGCCCGGTGTGGCGTCCCTGTTGCAGCGCCACCGGCTCTTGCTCGACATCGTGATCGACGACCAAGACCACACCCACGACGCGCTCAAAAGTGGCGAGGTCATGGGTTGCGTCACCACCTTGTCCCAAGCCATGCGCGGCTGTGTGGCCGAGCCACTGGGCACCATGCGTTACCGCTGCGTGGCCGCGCCGACCGTGGCGCAGCGCTGCCGAACACCGGCGGGCAAAGTCTCGGTGCACCGCTTGCTCAGCCACCCGGCGGTCATCTTCAACCGCAAAGACGCCTTGCAAGACGCCTTTTTGGCCCAGCACTTTGGCCTGCAACAGCCCCACTACCCGCGCCATTTCGCGCCCGCCATCGATGCGTTTGAAACCGCTATTGGCTTGGGTTTGGGCTGGGGCATGGTGCCCGAGCAGCACTTGACGGGGCGCAGCGACCTCGTAGAGGTCTTGCCCGGAGCCACGGTGGACGTGGTTTTGTATTGGCAGCACTGGGCTCGCGAGTCGGTATCGGCGCAGCGTTTGACCCAAGCCGTCAAGGCCGCAGCGGCTCAGCAACTGCGGCCCACCTAAAATCACCCCATGCTTCACATCCAACACGAACTTTTGCGCGGCTTGGCCGACGCCTTGGAGGCCTTGAGCCCGGGTGCCGGTGCGCGCGCCGCTTTTGAATCCCCCAAGGTTGCTGCCCACGGCGACTACGCCGTGACCGCGGCGATGCAATTGGCCAAACCCCTCAAGCTCAACCCTCGCCAACTCGGTGAACAGCTGCGCGAGGCTTTGTTGGCCCAGCCGGTGTACCAGCAGTGGGTGCAAGCCATTGAGTTGGCGGGTCCAGGCTTCATCAACCTCCGTTTGAAGCCCGAGGCCAAACAGGCCATCGTGCGCGAGGTCTTGGCCGCCCGAGCCCAATTTGGTGTGAAAGACGACAACGGGCAACGCGTCTTGGTCGAGTTCGTGTCGGCCAACCCCACGGGCCCCTTGCACGTGGGCCATGGTCGCCAAGCCGCCTTGGGCGATGCGATCTGCAACCTCTTTGAGACCCAAGGCTGGCGCGTGCACCGCGAGTTTTATTACAACGACGCGGGTGTGCAGATCAACACCTTGGCCACCAGCACGCAGCTGCGCGCCCAAGGCTTCAAGCCGGGCGACGACTGCTGGCCCACCGACCCAGACAACCCGGCCAGTAAAGCCTTTTACAACGGCGAATACATCGCCGACATCGCGGCTGACTTCTTGGCCAAGAAAACGGTGCGCGCCGACGACCGCGAGTTCACCGCCAGCGGTGATGTGAACGACCTCGACAGCATCCGCCAATTCGCCGTGGCCTATTTGCGCCACGAACAAGACTTGGACCTCAAAGCCTTCGACGTCCAGTTTGACCACTACTACCTCGAGAGCAGCCTCTACACCAGCGGCAAAGTGGCCGATGCGGTGAGTCGTTTGCAGGCCGCGGGCAAGACCTACGAGCAAGACGGTGCGCTGTGGCTCAAGTCCACCGATTACGGCGACGACAAAGACCGGGTCATGAAAAAGACCGATGGGACGTTCACCTACTTTGTGCCCGATGTGGCCTACCACATCAGCAAGTGGGAACGCGGCTTCACCAAGGTCGTCAATATCCAAGGCACCGACCACCACGGCACGATTGCCCGCGTTCGCGCGGGCTTGCAGGCCGCGGGTGTGGGCATTCCCGAGGGTTACCCCGACTACGTGCTGCACACCATGGTGCGTGTGGTGCGCGGAGGACAAGAGGTCAAGATCTCCAAGCGCGCCGGCAGCTACGTGACCCTGCGCGACTTGATCGAGTGGACCAGCAAAGACGCGGTGCGTTTCTTTTTGCTCAGCCGCAAGCCCGACACCGAGTACACCTTCGACGTCGACTTGGCCGTACAAAAGAACAACGACAACCCGGTTTATTACGTGCAGTACGCCCACGCGCGCATCTGTTCGATCTTGTCGACATGGAGTGCCAGCGGTGGCGACAAGACCAGCTTGGCCTCGGTCGATCTGTCGCCCTTGGACAGCGCCCCTGCTCAAGCCTTGATGGTTTTGTTGGCCAAATACCCCGCCATGCTCAGCGACGCCGCGCGCGACTTCGCTCCGCACGACGTGACCTTTTACTTGCGTGAACTCGCGGCCAGTTACCACAGCTATTACGACGCCGAGCGCATCTTGGTCGACGATGAGCGCGTCAAACTCGCCCGTTTGGCTTTGATCGCAGCCACGGCGCAAGTGCTGCACAATGGCTTGAATGTGTTGGGCGTGGATGCCCCGGAGAAAATGTGATGTCAGCTGCCCGCTCCAATCGCCCCGCCCAGACCGGCAAAACCAGTGCATTGACAGGTTTTGTGGTCGGCTTGTTGACCGGTTTGTTGCTGGCTTTGGTGGTGGCCTTGTACGTCAGCCGTGTGCCTGTGCCCTTCATGGACCGCGGTGTTTCTCGCAACGCCGATGCCGACAAGGCTGAGTCCGAGCGCAACAAAAATTGGGACCCCAACAAGATATTGAACAAAGGCACGTCGGCCCCTGGGGCGGCAACGACCACCTCCGAGGGTGCTTTGAGCGCCCCGGGTCGCAGCGATCCTTTGGGTCAGTTGGTCGAATCCAAAACCGCGGCCGCAGCCGATCGTTACGCCTTGCAGGCGGGGGCTTTTGCTGCTGAGGCCGACGCACAATCGCAGCGAGCCAGACTGGTGCTCTTGGGCGTGGACACCCAAGTCGTGGCCGCCGAACAAAATGGCAAAACCGTGTACCGCGTTCGCACCGCCCCGCTGGATCAACGTTTTCAAGCCGAAGCGCTTCAAGATCAACTCAAGGCCGCTGGCGTGGAGTCCTCGGTGGTCCGCATCCCTCGCTGATGGCGTGCGGAACTTGTGTCCGCCCCTTCTGCTCAAAACAATCCAACTGGGAGTTTGATATGCAACGACGTGTTTTTTCTCAATGGCTGGCCAGCGCTGCACCCCTGTCGGCGTTGGCTTGGGGTGCTTCGGCCCAAGCACAAACCACACTCAAAGAAGGCACGGACTACACGCGCTTGAGCAAGCCGGTGGCGTCTGACGTACCTGCGGGTCAGATCGAGGTCTTGGAATTTTTTGCTTACAGCTGCATTCACTGCTACCGTTTTGAGCCGCTGTTTGCGGCTTGGAAAGCCAAGCAACCCGCCCGCATTCAAGCCCGTCGTGTGCCTGTGGCCTTCACCGATGCGTTCGTGCCGATGCAGCAGCTTTACTACGCTTTGGAGTCCATGAACTTGGTCGATCGCTTGCACGAAAAAGTGTTCCAAGCCATTCACGTGGATAAGCAGCGTTTGACCACCACGCCCGCGATCATGGATTGGGTCAAACAGCAAGGCGTTGACATGACCGCGTTCAATGCCGCCTACAGTGGCTTTGGTGTGGCGGGCAAAGTGCGTCGCGCCACCCAGCTGCAAAACGCTTACCAAGTTGAGGGCACGCCCGCCTTGGGGATCGCCGGTCGTTTTTATGCACCCGGTCAAGGTCCTCGTACCTTGGTCGTGGCCGACGCGCTGATCGCCCAATTGCGTTGAGCGTTTTTCCAGCATCCAAGTCAAAGCAGTCCAACCGGGTTTGGGCTGTTTTTCTCTGGGCAAGCGCACCTTGGGCCGCTACAATGAATGCAAGTTTCGTGCCCCAAGCTTTTATGCCCTTTGTTTCAATTTTTTCGTCGATGCGTATCGCTGCTCTGGCGTTGTGGGTGGCGCTGGCATCGGCGGCGCACGCCCAAGCCCCTGCATCGCCAGCTGTGGTGCTGGACCGTGATCAACCCATGCACGCCGAAGCCGATGAGTTGCGTTACGACGACGTGCGAAAAACCAATGTGTTCACCGGCAATGTGGTCATCACCAAAGGCACGATCGTGATTCGTGGGCACCGAGTCGAGGTCAGGCAAGACGCTGCGGGTAACCAATTTGGTGTGATTGAAAGCGGCTCAAAGCAAAAAGCTTTTTTTCGTCAGCAGCGACAAGGATTGAACGAGTGGATTGAAGGGGAAGCGCTTCGCATCGATTACGACAGTGCTGCCAGCACGGTGGTGCTGACGGGGCAGGCGGTCATGCGCCGCCTCAAAGGCAATCAAATCAACGATGAGACGAGTGGTGAAGTCATCACGTACAACAGCAGCAACGATGAATACAAGGTCAAGGGTCAGGCGGCTCAAGCCAAGTCGCCACCAGGGCGTGTGCGCTTGATGCTCACCCCAGAGCCCAAGCAGAGCCCCAATGTGGTGTCTGGGCCCGCCGAGCTGAGGTCTTCGACCCAATTTAAAAAAGCACCATGAGCGACACCAGCACGGCCCACAGCCGACTCGAAGCCCGCGAACTGAAGAAAGCCTATGGCAGTCGACCGGTGGTCAAGGGCGTGTCCTTGGCCGTCAACAGCGGTGAAGTCGTCGGTTTGCTGGGTCCCAACGGGGCGGGCAAAACCACGTCCTTCTACATGATCGTGGGTTTGTTGCGATCGGATGCGGGACAAATCGAACTCGATGGCCAACGCATCGAAGGCATGCCCATTCACCGCCGCGCGCGCATGGGGTTGGGTTATTTGCCTCAAGAGGCTTCCATCTTCCGAAAACTCAATGTGGCCGACAACGTGCGAGCCGTCTTGGAGTTGCAGCAGGACGCGCACGGTCGCTCGCTGAGCCGAGCAGACATTGAAGCCGCACTCGAAGGCTTGCTGCGCGACTTGAATGTCAGCCATTTGCGCGACTCACCCTCGGTGGCTTTGTCGGGTGGTGAGCGTCGCCGTGTGGAAATTGCTCGGGCCTTGGCCACCAAGCCGCGTTTCATTTTGTTGGACGAGCCGTTCGCTGGCATCGATCCGATTGCGGTGATTGAGATTCAGCGCATCATTGGGTTTTTGAAAACCCGAGGGATTGGTGTGTTGATCACCGACCACAACGTGCGTGAAACCTTGGGTATCTGTGATCGCGCCTACATCATCAACGATGGACGCGTGCTGACCAGTGGCACGCCCGCCGAGATTGTCGACAACGCCGATGTGCGCCGGGTCTACCTCGGCGAGCACTTCAAGATGTGATCCCATGAAACCAGGGCTGTCGCTACGCGTTTCCCAACACCTGGCGCTGACCCCGCAGCTGCAGCAGTCGATCCGACTCTTGCAACTCTCCACGCTGGAGATGGCGCAAGAGGTCGAGCAAATGCTCGATGAAAACCCTTTCTTGGAGCGCGGAGAAGAGCAGGCCGATCGTGAGGCTTTTGGTTTGGAGCAAGCCGATGCGCCGGTCAGTGTGGGTGAGCAAATCAGCGAATTGGCCGCCGAGACGCCCGAATGGTCACCCAGCGACGGCATGAGCACGGTCTCGGTGAGCGAGCCCAGCGAAGACAAAACCGACGCCGCCAGTCCCTTGGAGGAGAGCTGGGAGGGCGATGGCTCGGTGGAGATGTCGCCCGACGACAGCGAGTGGGGCGGTGACGCGCCTTCGCGCAACAACGCCACCGCCGACGATGAAACCGCCACCGCCGCTGAGTTGGCGCGCAGCGACGAAAGCCTGCATGCGTTTTTGCACGACCAAGCCCGCTGCTTGCGCTTGAACGAAGAAGACCAAGCGGCGCTGTATTTCGTCATCGAATCGATCAACGACGAAGGCTATCTGGAAGACAGCCTGGAGTCCTTGGCCGAGTCGTGGGTGCGCATGGCGGTGGAACACGGAGCGGCTTCTGTCGATGCGGGCATTGAGTTGCGCGAAGAGGTTCAGCAGCGTTTGCAAATCGCCTTGAACCACGTGCACCACATGGAGCCCGCTGGCGTTGGTGCTCGGGATTTGAGCGAATGTTTGCGTTTGCAAATCATGGAGTTGCGCAACACGCCCGAGGCTCGTGCGGCCATGCTGATTTGCGAGCAGCCGCTGGAGTTGATGGCCAAACGCGATGTCAAGCGTTTGTGTGCGGCCTGTGGGCTGGACGATGCGTTGGTGCGCCAAGCCTTGGCCTTGATTGCGCGCTTGGAGCCCAAGCCGGGCCGACGCTTCGTCAATCTCGAGCGTCAAGTGGTGGTGCCCGATGTGTTGGTGACGCGCTCGGGTCGTGGTTTCAAGGTGGTGCTCAACCCCGAGGTCATGCCGCGTTTGCGCGTGCACGATGTGTACGCCAATGCCTTGCGCCAAGGGCGTGGCGGCAGCTCGGATGCGGCCAACGCCAGCATGCAGCAGCGCTTGCAAGAAGCGCGCTGGTTCATCAAAAACATCCAACAGCGCTTTGACACCATCCTGCGCGTCTCCACCGCCATCGTTGAGCGCCAGCGCAACTTTTTCATGCACGGTGAACTGGCCATGCGTCCTTTGGTCTTGCGCGAAATCGCCGACGAATTGTCTTTGCACGAGTCCACGATCAGCCGCGTGACCACGGCCAAATACATGGCCACGCCGCACGGCACCTTTGAGTTGAAGTATTTCTTCGGTTCGGGCTTGGGCACCGAGACGGGCGCCAATGCCTCGAGCACGGCGGTGCGGGCCTTGCTCAAGCAATTCATCGCCAGCGAAAACCCGAAAAAGCCGCTGTCCGACAACCAGCTCTCAGACCTGCTGAAAGAGCAAGGCATCGAGTGCGCGCGCCGCACCGTGGCCAAATACCGAGAGGCCTTGCGCATCGCGCCGGCCAATTTGCGAAAGTCTTTGTGAACAGCCTGAAATTGTTTTTGCCTTGCGCCGCCGGCGTTGAGGATGCCTTGACCGCGGAGGTACAGGCCATCGTGGGAGAGCCCGTGGCCTTCAAAGCGCGTGGGGGTGTGGGTGTGATCGCTTCGTGGCGCGACGCCATGCGACTGAACCTGCACAGCCGTTTGTCGCAGCGGGTCTTGGTGCAGCTCTCGCACGGCGGTTACCGCAACGAGCAAGACCTCTACAACGCCGCCAGCGAGATCGCTTGGGAGATTTGGTTTTCGCCGGCACAAACCATCAAGGTCGAGATCACGGCGCAGCACAGCCCGCTCACGTCCTTGAACTTCGCCGCCTTGAAAATCAAAGACGCGGTGTGCGACCGTTTTCGCGCCAAGCGCGGTGAGCGCCCCAGCGTGGACACGCATTGGCCCGATATCCGGATCTTTGCCCACCTGACCACCGACACGCTCACGCTCTACATCGACACCTCGGGTGAACCCCTCTTCAAGCGCGGATGGCGCGAGGACAAGGGCGACGCACCGCTCAAAGAAACCTTGGCAGCGGCCATGGTGGCCGCTACCGAGTGGTTGCCTGCGGGCAGCGCCGAGCCCTTACCGGACGAAATGCCCGCGCTCTACGACCCTTGCTGCGGCAGTGGCACGGTGGTGATCGAAGCGGCGCAAGCCGCCCTCAACATCGCTCCGGGCATGTTGCGCCGATTTGCGTTCGAAAAAATGCTGCCTTTTCAGCCCCATGTCTGGGGCGCCATCCGGGACGCCGCTCAAGCCGCTCAGCGGCCGTGGCCCGAGGGGCGTGCGCCCATCGCTTATGGCAGCGATGTGTCGTTTCGCATGGTCGACTTTGCCCAGCGCAACGCCGAGCGCGCCGGCGTGGCGCACGCGGTGGAGTTTCGTGGCGGTGACGCTTTGCAGCGCTTGCCCCCCACCGATCGTCCGGGCGTGCTCTTGCTCAACCCGCCGTACGGCGAGCGCATCGCGGCGGCCGGTGTGGCCGGGCAGAACGCCAACGAGCGAGCCCAGTCGCGTCAAGGTGGCCGCGAAAGCGCGCAGATGAGCGACGGCGGCGATGGCAGCGAATTTTTTCAGCAACTCGCGGCCCATTGGAAAAGCCACTACGCCGGTTGGAGCGCCTGGTTGCTCACGCCCGACATGGGTTTGCCCGGCAAGATGCGCTTCAAGGCCTCGCGCCGCGTGCCGATGTGGAACGGCCCGATCGAATGCCGTTTGTTCCGCTTTGACCTGACGGCCCGACTCACCCCACCGCCCGCCCCATGAAGCCTTTGGTGATCGACACCAACGTGGCCTTGGACCTGTGTGTGTTCGCCGACCCCGCCACCGAGCCGCTGCGCCTAGCTTTGGCGCAAGGGCAGTGGCGGTGTTTGGCCACGCCCGCCATGCGCGATGAGTTGCAACGGGTCTTGGGCTACCCCCTGGTGGCGCGGCGTTTGCTGGCCGATGGCCGCAGCGCCGATCAAGCCCTAGCGGTGTGGGACGCGGCGGTCAGCATCGTGGCGCCCGCTCCCAAAGCGCCGTACACCTGCAAAGACACCGACGACCAAATCTTCATCGACTTGGCCGCCCAGCACCAAGCCCGTTTGATCAGCAAAGACAAGGCCGTGCTGTGCATGGCCAAGCGCTTGGCGCGCTTGGGCGCCGAGGTCTTGCCACGCTGGCCTGCGACTCAAGCTTGAGCGCTGTGCAGCGCGAAGCTGTCGCTGTTGCATCGGCTCCAGTACGCGCGGAACACGCGGTCTTGGTGCTCCACATCGTTGAGCAGCGCACCGGCCGCCATCTCGGGTAAGAGCTTGGACATCAGGTGCACCTCGTGATCGCTCACGCGGCGCACGATGTGGTCGGCGGTGATCTCTCGAGGGTGCTGCAAACCCGCGGCTTGAACCAATTCGCGCAAGGCCTTGAGGGTTTCGTGGTGGAAGTTGTACACGCGCGTGGCCTTGTCGGGCACCACCAGCGCTTGTTGGCGCACCGGATCTTGGGTGGTCACGCCCGTGGGGCAATGCCCGGTGTGGCAAGCCTGCGCCTGAATACAACCCAAAGCGAACATGAAGCCGCGAGCGCTGTTGCACCAGTCGGCCCCCAAGGCCATGGCGCGGGCGATGTCAAATGCGCTGATGACTTTGCCCGAGGCGCCCAAGGCGATGCGATCGCGCAGACCCACACCGACCAAGGTGTTGTGGACCAAGCGCAAACCCTCTTGCAGCGGTGTTCCTACGTGGTCAGAGAACTCCAGGGGCGCTGCACCTGTGCCGCCTTCGGCGCCATCGACGACGATGAAGTCGGGTGTGATGCCCGTGTCTTGCATGGCCTTAACCAGTGCAAACCACTCCCAAGGGTGACCCACACAGAGTTTGAAACCGACGGGTTTGCCTTTGCTGAGTTCGCGCAGTTGCGCGATGAAGGCCATGAGTTCACGCGGGGTCGAAAACGCGCTGTGTGCCGCTGGGGAGACGCAGTCCTCGCCCACGGGAACACCCCGTGCTTGGGCAATCTCTTCGGTCACTTTCGAGCCGGGCAAGACGCCGCCGTGTCCCGGCTTGGCACCTTGGCTGAGTTTGATCTCGATCATCTTGACCTGGGTCTCCAACGCGTTGGCGGCAAAGGCTTCGGGGTTGAATCGGCCCTCGCTGTCGCGGCAGCCGAAATAGCCCGAGCCGATTTCCCAAATCAAGTCACCGCCGTGCACACGGTGCCATTTGGAGATCGATCCCTCGCCGGTGTCGTGTGCAAAGCCACCGCGCTGAGCACCTGCGTTGAGCGCTTGAATGGCGTTGGCCGAGAGCGAACCAAAACTCATGGCTGAGATGTTGAACACGCTGGCTTCATAAGGTTGTTGGCAGTCGGGGCCGCCGATGCGCACCCGAAAATCGTAAGACGCCACATCGCTGGGCACCATGGCGTGGTTGATCCATTCGTGACCATCGGCCTTCACATCGTGTTGGGTGCCGAAAGGGCGTTTGTCGGATTCGCCTTTGGCGCGCGAATACGCCAGTGAGCGCTGGCTGCGGGAAAACGGCGTGGCCTCGGTGTCGCTTTCCAAAAAGTATTGCCGTAACTCGGGGCGGATCGACTCCAGCATGAATCGAATGTGGCCAATGATGGGGTAGTTGCGCCGCACCGAGCTTTTGCGTTGTTGCAAATCGCGAATGCCGACGATGGTCAGGGCTGTGCTCGCGACAAACACCCAGGCGCCGTTGCCCGTGGCCACCAAGACAAACAGGCTGAGCAAAGACAAACCAATGCACACCAGCAAAACGGTGTAACGCACGGGATACAAGGCGTTGAGACGATCGAGCATGAACTCTCCTAAAACATACAAGGGACAGACTACACTCTGTGCGGCCCCGATTTAACGTCAAAGCCCTACCCCTTGTCATCCGCAATCTGCCTTAAGACACATGACCGACCCCGCCGCCCTGCCGTCCATGGACAACCCCGAATTCGACCAACTCGACGCCATCTTGGACGACATGCGCCAGCGCGACGAAGAGATTCCCCAGTGGGAGTTCTTGGAAGGGGCGATGGCGGCCTTGGCTTGCTCACGTCGCACCATCGAACCCGATGAATACTTTCCGGTTCTCTTGGGCGATGGTGGTGAGCACCCGATCGCTTTTGCCGACGATGAACAAAAACAACAGTTCGAGGCTTTGTGGCAGCGGCGTTGGCTGGAGGTGACCGAGGCTTTGGCCACCAACGTCGATCGTTTGGACGAAGACGCGGCCTACCATCCCGAGGTCATGGACGTGCGCGGTGCGGTGGCCTGCTTGCCCGAAGCCGACCAAGCCGCCATGCGCGGCCAAGAGCTGCCCTCGTTCGGTCAGGTCTGGGCTTTGGGCTTCATGTTCGTGGTGGAAAACTGGCCCGAAGAGTGGGCCGCGCCGCGCGACAAAGAAGCGGCCGATTGGCTCGACACCGCCCTCGATCGCATCGTTGGCTTGACCGAAGACGACAAGGCCGCGCCCACCGTGTCCATGTTCAGCGAGGACGGCCCGCCCAGCGTGAGCCAAGCCCGCGTGGACGCGTTCGGTGAAGCGATTTGGTCGGTTTACGAATTGCGCCAGCTCTGGCACAGCTTGGGCCCGCGCACCGCGCCGGTGAGCAAAGGCGCCACACAAGGCCGCAACGACGTGTGTGCTTGCGGTAGCGGCAAGAAATACAAAAAGTGCTGCGGCGCTTGAGCGCTCACAGGCGCTGCAAGAGTCCGATCAAGGCGTGCTGTGCCGCGGCGTGACGCACCGCGGCGCGGTCGCCGCTCAAGTGCAAACGTTCGCTGAACACGCCTGCGGGTGTGGCCCAAGCGAAGCACACCGTGCCCACCGGTTTGTCGGCGCTGCCACCCGTGGGCCCGGCCACGCCGGTGATCGACAGCGCCACCTGCGCCG
>CAZNWS010000002.1:12064-18146 GCA_964576495.1 uncultured Hydrogenophaga sp.
GCGCTGCCACCCGTGGGCCCGGCCACGCCGGTGATCGACAGCGCCACCTGCGCCGCTGAGTGGCGCACAGCACCATCGGCCATGGCGCGCGCCACCGGCTCGCTGACCGCGCCGTGCGCCTCGATGAGCGCGGCGGGTACGCCCAGCATCTCGGTTTTGGCGGCGTTGGAGTAGGTCACGAAACCGCGTTCAAACCAAACGCTGGAGCCGCTGAGTTCGGTGCAGGCCGCCGCGACCAGTCCTCCGGTGCAGCTCTCGGCGGTGCTCAAAGACCAGCCACGCGCCAGCAGGGCTTGTGCAAGCTCGGCGGTGGTGTCGCTCAAAACCGCCACAAAGCCACCACGAGCAAGGTGCAAAAGGCCGCGAGGATGTCGTCGAACAAAATGCCGAATCCCCCGCGCGGGCCGAAGCCTTTGAAGTGCCGATCGGCCCAGGCCATGGGCCCGACTTTGACCGAGTCGAACAAACGAAACAGAGCGAATACGGTGAATTGCGTCATCAGGCCGCTGGGCGACACCATCCACAAGACCAACCAAAACGCGATCACCTCGTCCCACACGATGTGGCCCGAATCGGCCACGCCCATGTGGCGCGCCGTCACGGTGCACGCCCACCAGCCGATGAGAAAACCCAGCACGATCACGCTGGCCCAGCCGATGTCGGTGAGCCACGGGTCCATGAACAGAAAAGCCACCCACGCCCACAGCGTGCCGCTGGTGCCGGGTGCCACGCGGGCCAAGCCCGAGCCCGCGCCCAAGGCGATGAAATGGGCCGGGTGGGCGAACAAAAACCGCCAGTCCGGCCGTAAGACGAGCGCCGGTGTCGGCTCGGTACTGGTGCCGGTCTGGGGCTCGATGCTCGCGGGGGTAGTCATGCTTCGATTATTGGGCAAAGTGATCGAAGCTTTGCCAGCTCGCCGTGAGTGCTTGCCCAAGGGCGTCTTGCCATTGAACGCTTGCGCCAGCGGTGATTTGCCCGATGCGGATCACCGGCGTTTGTGCGCGTTTGGCCGCGGCTTGCACGGCGGCGCGTTGAGTGGGTGCCGCGGTGAACAGCAGTTCGTAATCGTCGCCGCCCACCGCGGCGCACCGCCGACGCATCTCGGTGGGCAAAGCGCGCAACGCGGGGTCTTGGCTGGCGGCGTCGAGGTCGATCACGGCACCACAAGCGCTGGCCGTGAGCAGGTGTTGCACATCACCGACCAAACCATCGCTGAGGTCCATGGCCGCGTGCGCCACGCCCACCAAAGCCTGACCCAGCGCCACGCGCGGGGTGGGGCGCTCCAAGCGAGCACGCAGCGCGTCGGGCAACGCTGGCCCGACGGCTTCTCGGGCCCAAGCTTCGCCTTGCAGCCAAGCCAAGGCCAAGTGCGCGGCGCCCAAGCCGCCGCTGATGTACAGGTCGTCGCCCACTTGCGCTGCGTCGCGCCGCAAGGCTTGACCAGGGGCGACTTCGCCGATCACCGTCACACACAGGTTGAGCGGGCCGCGCGTGGTGTCACCGCCCACCAATTGGCAGCCGTGTTCGTCGGCCAACGCGAAGAGGCCTTGGGCAAAGGCGCTGAGCCAGGCGTCGTCGGCGTGTGGCAAGGCCAAGGCCAAGGTAAAACCCAAGGGGCGTGCGCCCATGGCGGCCAAATCGCTGAGGTTCACCGCCAAGGTTTTGTGGCCCAAGGCCGTGGGTGACACGTCGGGGAAAAAATGCCGACCGGCCACCAGCATGTCGCTGGCGATGGCCCATTGTTGGCCCGGGCTGGGTTGCAGCAAGGCCGCATCGTCGCCGATCCCCAACACCACGTGTGGGTTCGGCGGTGATGCCCGCACAAAGTGCCGGCGGATGAGCTCGAACTCACCCATGGTTCAGTGCAAGACGCGTGGCGCGGGCTCGGCGCCCTCGGCGATCAAGGCCAAGGTGGGCACGGGGGCTTCGAAGCGTTCGCCGTTGACGCCCACACAAAAGAAAGCGCCGCGCATGGTGCCGATGGGCGCGTGCAGTTGCACGCCGCTGGTGTATTCAAAGGACTCACCCGGTTCCAACAAGGGCTGTTTGCCCACCACACCCAGGCCTTTGACCTCTTGGTAGTGCCCGCTGTCATCTTCGAACACCCAGTGACGGGCAATGAGTTGGGCGGCCACTGTGCCCGCATTGGTGATGGTCACGGTGTAGGCAAAGGCGTGGCGAACCGGGTCGTTGCTCGATTGCTCGGGCAAGTACAGTGGGCGGACGTTGCAGTGGAAGTGGCAGGTGTCGGGCATGCGGCATGTTAAACCGCCGACCCTTGGCCCTGCCAAAATAGCGGTTTTCAAGGATGCCCCCATGACCACCCACCGCATCGCGCCCTCCATCTTGTCTGCCGACTTCGCCCGTTTGGGCGACGAGGTGAAAAACGTCATCGCCGCAGGCGCCGACTGGATTCACTTCGACGTGATGGACAACCACTACGTCCCCAACCTCACCTTTGGCCCCATGATTTGCCAGGCCGTCAAACCCCACGCCAAGACGCCGGCCGGGGTCGCCGTGCCGATCGATGTGCATTTGATGATCTCGCCCGTGGACGCCTTGGCCGCTTCCTTTGCCGAGGCCGGTGCCGATCTGATCAGCTTCCACCCCGACGCCAGCACCCACGTGCACCGCAGCATTCAGTCGATCAAAAGCAAAGGCGTCAAAGCCGGCTTGGTGTTCAACCCGGCCGCGTCTTTGGACGTGTTGGAGTGGACCATCGATGAAATCGACCTCATCCTCATCATGAGCGTGAACCCCGGTTTTGGCGGTCAGGGCTTCATCGACTCGGCCTTGCGCAAGGTTGAGTTGGCGCGCCAATGGATCGAGCGCAGCGGGCGCGACATCCGCTTGGAGGTGGACGGCGGCATCAAGGTCGACAACATCCGTCGCGTGGCCGACGCGGGCGCCGACACCTTCGTGGCCGGCAGCGCGATTTTCGGCAAGCCCGATTACAAAGCCGTGATCGACCAGATGCGCAGCGCCTTGGCCGCATGAAGGCTTGCATCATCGACCTCGACGGCACGCTCGTCGACACCCTGGGCGATTTTGTCGCCTCGCTCAACCACACGCTCACCGACTTGCATTTGCCCGAGGTCGATGCGCACACGGTCGAGCGCACCATCGGCAAAGGTTCGGAGCACTTGGTGCGCACGGTCTTGGCGCACCAATTGGCTTTGCCCGAGGTGGTGACCGAGGGTTCGGTGTTGCTGTCCTGGTCTGAGGATGACCGCACCGCCTTGGCGCTGGAGCGTTACCAACACCATTACGGTTTTAACAATGGTCAATACGCCCAGGTCTACCCTGGTGTCTTGGAGGGCCTTCGGCGCTGGCAAGCCGCGGGCGTGCCCATGGCTTGCTTGACCAACAAGCCCCGGGCTTTTGCGCAGGACCTGTTGGAGATCAAAGGTTTGCGCGGGTTTTTTGCGCATGTCTTCGGCGGCGACAGTTTTGAGCGCAAAAAGCCCGACCCCTTGCCGGTGCTGCGCACCTGCGAGGCCTTGGGCACGACCCCAGCCGACACTTGGGTGGTGGGCGACTCGCGCAACGACGCCCAAGCCGCCGCCGCAGCGGGCTGTCCGGCGGTCTTGGTTCGCTACGGTTACAACCACGGTGAACCGGTGCGCGAGCAAGACGCCCGCGCTTGCGTGGACCGTTTGGACGAGATCGATCCGGCGTGGGCCTGAGGCTTTGCTAAACTGCACGCCATGTTCATCCACCGCACCATCAACACAGGTCTGGCTGACCGGGGAGCTTGGCCCTGGCGGGTCTGATCGCCCGTGGGTCTTTGGGGCCCACCGTTTGGATCCCCGTCGTGCCTTTGGCCGACATGTCTTTGATGAACGACCCCCAGCCGGGGGCTTGAGCTGTGGAGGCTCACCAAGATGAACGAAACCGAATTTCAAGCATTGGCCCAACAAGGGTTCAACCGCATTCCTTTGGTGGCCGAGGCTTTTGCCGACCTCGAGACGCCACTGTCCCTCTACCTCAAACTCGCCCACGTGCAAGCGGGCGGCCAGCACAGTTTTTTGCTCGAGTCGGTCGTCGGCGGCGAGCGCTTCGGTCGCTACAGCTTCATTGGCTTGCCGGCCCGCACGCTCTTGCGCGCCAGCGGTTTTGGGGATGCCGCCAAGACCGAGGTCGTGACCGATGGTCAGGTGGTGGAAACCCATACCGGCAACCCGCTGGACTTCGTGGCGGCCTACCAAAAGCGTTTCCAAGTGGCGTTGCGCCCTGGCTTGCCACGGTTTTGCGGCGGCTTGGCGGGCTACTTTGGCTACGACACGGTGCGCCACATCGAAAAGAAATTGGTGCACTCTTGTCCGCCCGATGATTTGGGTATGCCCGACATCGTGTTGTTGCAAACCGAAGAACTCGCGGTGATCGACAACCTCTCGGGCAAGCTCTCGTTGATCGTTTACGCCGACCCCACCCAAGCCGGGGCGTATGCGGCCGCCCAAGCGCGCTTGGCCGAGTTGAAGTTGCGCCTCAAAGCGCCGGCGCAAGCGCCGTCCATGGCGCCGAGCACCAGCCACCCCGCGCAGCGCAGCTTCGCCAAAGACGATTATTTGGCCGCGGTGGAACGCGCCAAAGAGCTCATCGCCGCAGGCGACTTCATGCAGGTGCAGGTCGGCCAGCGCATCCACAAGCGTTTCACGGCCAGTCCGTTGTCGCTCTACCGCGCCTTGCGCACGCTCAACCCCAGCCCCTATATGTATTACTACCACTTGGGTGATGCCCACGTGGTGGGGGCTTCGCCCGAAATTTTGGTGCGCCAAGAATCGACGCCCGAAGGCCAAAAAGTCACCATCCGTCCCTTGGCCGGTACGCGCCCGCGCGGCGCCACGCCCGAGGCCGACTTGGCCGCGGAAGTCGACTTGATCAACGACCCGAAAGAGCGAGCCGAACACGTCATGCTCATCGATTTGGCGCGCAACGACATTGGGCGCATCGCCAAAACCGGCAGCGTCAAGGTCACCGAGGCCTTTGTGGTGGAGCGATACAGCCACGTCATGCACATCGTGAGCAACGTCGAAGGCCTGTTGCTCGACGGTGCCGACGGCCAAGCGCTCAGCAGCATGGACGTGCTCAAAGCCACCTTCCCCGCTGGCACCCTGACTGGCGCGCCCAAGGTGCACGCCATGGAGTTGATCGACCAGCTCGAGCCGACCAAACGCGGCCTGTACGGAGGCGCTTGTGGTTACCTGAGTTTTGCGGGTGACATGGACGTGGCCATTGCGATCCGCACCGGCATCATCAAAAACCAAACGCTCTACGTGCAAGCCGCTGCCGGTGTGGTGGCCGACTCGGTGCCTGAGTTGGAATGGAGAGAAACCGAACACAAGGCCCGTGCCTTGTTGCGCGCCAGCGAATTGGTCGAGGAGGGCATGGAATGAGCCGGATCAAAGTCCTCATGGTGGACAACTACGACAGCTTTACCTTCAACATCGTCCAATACTTTGGCGAATTGGGTGCCGAGGTCGAGGTGTTTCGCAACGACGAAATCACCTTGGACGGCATTGCCGCACGCAAGCCCGATCGCTTGGTGATTTCACCCGGGCCTTGCTCACCCGCTGAAGCGGGGATTTCGGTCGCCGCCATTCAACACTTCGCGGGCCAGCTGCCGATCTTGGGCGTGTGTTTGGGCCACCAAAGCATCGGTGCGGCCTTTGGCGGCAAGATCATCCGCGCACAAGCGCTCATGCACGGCAAAACCAGCGTCATCACCACCACGCAAGAAGGTGTGTTCGCCGGTTTGCCCGAGCGCTTCACGGTCAACCGCTACCACTCCTTGGCCATTGAGCGGGCTTCTATCCCCGCGTGCCTGAAGGTCACGGCCTGGACCGACGACGGCGAGATCATGGGCGTGCGTCATACCGAGCTGGACATCCAAGGTGTGCAGTTTCACCCCGAGTCCATCCTCACTGAGCACGGCCACGCCATGCTGAAAAACTTTTTGTAAGGAGCGGCCATGCTCAGCCAATTGCCCCCCATCACCCCGACCGAGGCGCTGCAGCGCGTCATCGAGCACCGTGAAATTTTCCACGACGAGATGTTGCACATCATGCGCCTCATCATGGCC
>CAZNWS010000003.1:0-18040 GCA_964576495.1 uncultured Hydrogenophaga sp.
GTCGAAAAATGCCTGGAGCGTTATGGCCTGACCGGCACGGTGCTGGCCACCCCGAACTCGAATACGCCTTGGTCGACACGCCCAAAGGCGTGCTGCTGCTGGGCGCGAGTTTGGTCGAAAAATGCCTGGAGCGTTATGGCCTGACCGGCACGGTGCTGGCCACCGCCAAGGGCGAAGCACTGCGAGGTCAAGTGTTCCGCCACCCGCTCTACCACGTTGCCAGCGGCAACGGTCCCTACAGCTACCAGCGCCTGTCGCCGCTGTTCTTGGCCGACTACGTGAGCGACGGCGACGGCACCGGCATCGTGCACTCCTCGCCCGCCTACGGCGTGGACGACTTCAATAGCTGCGTGGCCAATGGCATGGCCTACGACGACATCTTGAACCCGGTGCAAGGCAACGGCGTGTACACCGATGAGCTGCCACTCTTCGGTGGCCAGCACATTTGGAAAGCCTGCCCGGTCATCATCGACACCCTGCGCGAGCACGGCCGCCTGATGGCCACGGTGGGCATTACCCACAGCTACCCGCACTGCTGGCGCCACAAAACGCCGGTGATTTACCGCGCTGCCGCGCAATGGTTTGTGCGCATGGACGAGGGTGAAGGTGTCTTTACAAAAGACAAAGCGCCGAAGACGCTGCGCCAATTGGCGCTGGAGGCCATCGACCAAACCGCCTTCTATCCCGAGAACGGCCGCTCGCGTTTGCGCGACATGATCGCCAACCGCCCCGACTGGTGCATCAGCCGCCAACGCAGCTGGGGCGTACCGGTGCCCTTCTTCCTGCACAAAGACAGCGGCGAGCTGCACCCGCGCACCATGGCCATCTTGGACCAAGCCGCCGACATCGTGGAGCAAGGCGGTATCGAAGCCTGGAGCCGAGTGACGGTGGAAGACATCCTCAACCAAGCCGGCGACGAGGCGGCCAATTACACCAAGAGCACCGACATCTTGGAGGTCTGGTTCGACTCTGGCTCGACCTTCTGGCATGTGCTGCGCGGCAGTCACGCCAAGGCTTACCCCAATGGCGCCAGCCACGCTCAAGGTCCCGAGGCCGACCTGTATTTGGAAGGCCACGACCAACACCGCGGCTGGTTCCACAGCTCGTTGCTGTTGGGCTGTGCGCTGTTTGACCGCGCGCCGTACAAAGGCCTGCTGACCCACGGCTTTGCCACCGACGGCCAGGGCCGCAAGATGAGCAAGAGCCTGGGCAACACCGTCGCCCCACAAGAGGTCACCGACAAAATGGGGGGCGAAATTTTGCGCCTGTGGGTGGCCAGCACCGACTATTCGGGCGACCTGAACATCGACGACAAGATCTTGGCCCGCGTGGTCGACGCCTACCGCCGCATCCGCAACACACTGCGTTTCTTGCTCGCCAACGTGAGCGACTTCGACCCCGCCAAAGACGCGGTGGCATTCGAGGACTTGCTGGAGATCGACCGCTACGCATTGTCGCGCGCGGCCGAGTTGCAAATCGAGATCCGCGCGCACTTCGATGCGTACGAGTTCCACCCCGTGGTCAGCAAGCTGCAGCTCTACTGCTCAGAGGACCTGGGCGCGTTTTATTTGGACGTGCTCAAAGACCGCCTCTACACCACTGCGCCGAAGTCACTCGCACGCCGCAGCGCCCAAACCGCGCTGCACCAAATCACCCACGCCATGCTGCGCTGGATGGCCCCCTTCCTGAGCTTCACGGCCGAGGAAGCTTGGCAAAGCTTTGGAGCGTCGGACTCCATCTTCTTGGAAACCTTCACCGATTTGGGCCAGCCCGATGCTGCTTTGATGGCGCGATGGGCCAGCGTGCAGCAAGTGCGGGAATTGGCCAACAAAGACATCGAAAACCAACGCACCGCCGGTGTGGTGGGAGCCTCGCTGCAAGCCGAGCTGACCATCCAGTGCGATGGTGACACCCACGCTGCCTTGGCGGCTTTGGGCGATGACCTGAAGTTCGTGTTCATCACCTCGAAAGCCCATTTGGTCAAAGGCCCGGGCTTGAGCGTGACGGTGCAAGCCAGCGCCGCCCACAAGTGCGACCGCTGCTGGCACTACAGCGAGGACGTGGGCCAACACGCCGAACACCCCACGATTTGCGGCCGTTGTGTGAGCAACTTGGCTGAGGCGGCGGGCACTGGTCCGGGCGAAACCCGCAAGGCCGCGTGATGAGCGAACACCGCGCATCGCCTTGGCCTTGGTTGGGCTTGGCGGGTTTGATCCTCCTGGCCGATCAGCTCACCAAGCTGACGATCTTGGGTCTGTACCGACTCGGTGACAGCACCTTCGTCACCGACTATTTCAATATCGTGCGTGTGCACAACAGCGGCGCGGCTTTTTCCTTTTTGGCTGAGGCGGGTGGTTGGCAACGCTGGTTCTTCACCGCCGTCGGCGTGGGTGCCACGGTGTTCATCGTGTGGATGCTGCGCAAGCAGAGCCATGAACGTTTTTTTGCTTTTTCTTTGGCCTGCATCTTGGGCGGAGCGGTGGGCAATGTGATCGACCGCGTGGCCTACGGTTACGTGGTGGACTTTCTGGACTTTCACTTCGATGTCCTTCGAGGCCTGTTCCCCGGGGGCCATTTCCCAGCCTTCAACATCGCTGACGCGGGCATCAGCATCGGGGCCGTGTGTTTGGTGATCGATGAGTTGCTTCGCATGCGCCGCCAGCGCCAAGCGAACCACGACCAGCCACAGGCTTGAACCATGGGCGAACTCAAGCCCATCTTGACCGCCCTCATCTTGCCACCCACCAGCCTCTTGCTGTGGGTCTTGCTGGGTTGGCATTGGCGCCGACAGCGGGTTGGTTCGTTGCTGTTGCTCAGCGGCGTGTTGGCCCTGTGGGTGCTGAGCTGCCACGGCAGCGCGGTGTGGTTGGCGCGTCACGCCCTGCCTCAGTACCCATCCTTGTCAGCGGCCGACCTGCGCGCCCAAGGCGCACAGGCCATCGTGGTCTTGGGCGGTGGCTTGGAACCCCTGACCGAAGGTCAAACCACGCCCGTGCCCAACAGCGCCAGCCTCATGCGCTTGCACCACGCCAGCGGCTTGGCCCGCGAAACCGGTTTGCCGCTGGCCTTTGCTGGCGGTGTGGGTTGGGCCAATGTGGGCACGGCTGCACCCACCGAAGCACAAGCCGCGCAAGCCGCCTTGAACCAATGGGGTGTGCGTTTGACATGGTCGGACGACCGCTCCCGCGATACCGAAGAAAACGCCACCGCCACCGCCGCTTTGTTGCAAGGTCATGGCATTCGACGCATCGCTTTGGTCACCCACGCCACGCACATGCCGCGCAGCGTGTGGCAGTTCGAAGCGGCGGGTTTTGAGGTGCTGCCCGCGCCCATGGGCGCGGTGCTGCCGCGCAGCCGTGCGGTGTTGGAATGGTTGCCCAGCGCGCGCGGCCTCTGGGCGAGCCAAGAGGTCTTGCGCGAATGGCTGGGCCTGCAAGTGGCCCGACTGCGGTCGCTGGGGTCTGCGCTTTAAGGCAGCAAGACCGTGCAGCCGGTGGTGCGGCGCGCTTCCAAACTGTCGTGTGCGGCCTTGACCTCGGTCAGCGCAAAACGCTGGTCGATGTGGATCTTCACCGCGCCGCTTTGCACCACGGCAAACAAATCGTCGGCCATGGCTTGCGTGCGCTCGCGGCTGGTGATGTGGGTGAACAAGGTTTGGCGCGTCACGTACAGCGACCCCTTAGGGCCCAAGATGCCGGGCGAAAACGGGGCCACCGGGCCAGAGGCATTACCAAAACTCACCATCAAACCAAAAGGCTGCAAGCACGCCAAGGATTGGTCAAAGGTGTCCTTGCCCACCGAGTCGTAGACCACCTTCACGCCTTGACCTCCGGTGATGGCTTGGACGCGTTCGACGAAGTTTTCTCGGCTGTAGTTGATGGTGAACTCGGCGCCATTGGCTTGGGCCAATGCGCATTTCTCATCCGAGCCGGCCGTGCCGATCAGGCGCAAACCCAGGGCCTTGGCCCATTGGCAAGCGATCAGGCCGACACCGCCCGCGGCGGCGTGGAACAACACAAAATCACCGGCTTGCAAGCCCTCGACGGGGCGGCATTTTTTCAGCAGGTACTGCGCGGTCAGGCCTTTGAGCATCATGGCCGCGCCGGTCTCGAAGTCGATGCCGTCGGGCAAGTGGCAGACGTTCATGGCGGGCATCACGCGCACATCGCTGTAACTGCCGGGCGGGTTGGCCGCGTAAGCCGCGCGGTCACCGACCTTGAGGTGCGTCACACCGGCGCCCACCGCCTCGATCACACCCGCGCCTTCCATGCCCAGGGACAGCGGCATGGGCAAAGGGTAGAGGCCACTGCGTTGGTAAACGTCGATGAAGTTCAAGCCAATCGCGTGGTGGCGGATGCGTACCTCGCCGGGGCCAGGTTCGCCCACGGTGACGGTGTCGATCTTGAGTTGTTCACTGCCGCCAGGGGCATCGATGCGCACGGCGCGGCTGGTCAAATCGGTCATGGGGATCTCCTCAAAATCCCATATCCTGCCATGAATGCCCCGCGTCGCCTGCGCGACAGCGCATTCCCCTTTGGGCCCAGTACGTCCTGAGCAACGGTTACAGTCCTTCCCCATGTCTACGCACGCCCGACTCACCCCTGCCACCGCCACCTTGCTCATGTTGCCGCCCCTGATGTGGGCCGGCAATGCCGTGGTTGGCCGCTTGTTGCAGGGCGTGGTGCCGCCATTGACCTTGAATTTTTTGCGCTGGGCTCTGGCTTTGCTGATCCTCTTGCCTTGGACGGTGCATGTGCTCAAACCCAGCAGCGCCCTGTGGTCACACTCCCGCCGCTTTGCGCTCTTGGGCCTGTTGGGCATGGGGCTTTACAACGCCTTTCAATACATGGCCTTGAAAACCTCCACCCCCGTTAACGTGACTTTGGTCGCGGCCAGCACACCGGTGTGGATGCTCTTACTGGGGCATGGGTTTTACGGCGTACGCATCACGACCCGCGCCACCCTAGGTGCCGCGCTGTCGATTTTGGGTGTGGCCGTGGTGTTGGGGCGTGGTGATTGGGGCGTGCTCATGGGCTTGCAGCTGGTCCCGGGCGATGCCCTCATGCTGCTGGCGGCTTGGGTGTGGGCTTGGTACAGCTGGTTGTTGGCCAAGCCGCCGGCGGGCACCCAATACACCGAGCTGCGCGCCTCGTGGTCATCGTTTTTGATGGCCCAAATGGCGCTGGGGGTGTTGTGGTCCGGCGCTTTGTCGGGCGTTGAGTGGCTGACCTTGCCCAACCTGCCCGATGGGCAATCGCATCTGGTGTGGGGCTGGCCACTGATGCTGGGCTTGGTCTTTGTGGCCGTCGGTCCTTCGCTGTTGGCGTACCGCGCTTGGGGCGCCGGTGTGGCCCGCGTGGGCCCATCGGTGGCGGGCTTTTTTGCCAACCTCACGCCGCTGTTCGCCGCCCTGCTTTCCACCCTGATGCTGGGTGATCCCCCGCAGCTCTACCACGCGGCGGGCTTTGTGCTGATTGTGGGTGGGATTCTGGTCAGCGCACGACGCTGATCCGGTTCAAGACTTCAATTCTCGGCCCACCTTGGCCATCAAAGCTTGCACTTGCTCGTCACTGAGATTGAACTCCAGCTTCAAACTCTCCAGCTGGCGCTGCTCTTGCTCACTGAGTTCGCCATCGGCCAGTGCCTCGCGCAATTCGGTTTCGAAAATCACCTTGCGACGGGCCAGCTGATTCGAAAAGGCGGACGCCACAATACCCGTGAGCATCGCGACCGTGCAAACGCCCAAAAATGCGGTGATGACACTGATGATCTTGCCCACCCAAGTCACGGGTGAAACATCCCCATAACCCACCGTGGTCAGGGTGATGATGGCCCAGTACATGGCATCGGGGATGGATGCAAATTTTTCGGGCTGATGGACCGACTCTGCAAAATACATCAACGAGGCCGACAGCAAAATCGCGATCAACAAAATGTAGAGCGTGGCATAGAAAGCGCGGGCCTCTGAACGGATGGCCGAAAACAAGTCTTCGATGGCCGAGCTGTAATGCGACAACTTGAGCACCCGAATGAGGCGCAGGGTCCGCAGAACCCGCATGTCCAGCCCTGGGAAAAGCCACTGCAAGTAAAACGGCGCGGTGGCCAAAAAGTCCACGATGCCATGGAACCCCAACACGTACTCACGACGACCTCGACCGGTGCCACCCTGTGCCTCGGTGTAGCGCGCGCCGCTGGACCAAAAGCGCAAGCCGTATTCCACCGAGAAAAGTATCAAGCTCACCATTTCAAAGCGCGAGAAAAAATCACCATGCGCTTCTTTCAGTGCGGGGATCGACTCCAACACGACAGACAAGACGTTGAGCAACACCAACACAGTGATGAATCGGTCGCACCAAAGACTTGCCTGGTCGGTTTCATCACCCTTGTCCAAAATCTCCATGGTTCGCAAGCGAATGTGCGAGTAATTCATGATCCGTACCCCATAACTTTGATGTCGAACATTGGGCACAAATCAACGTAAAAAACGCATAAATATGATTTTTATTGATCAGTATTGCCATTTAAATGAGGTGATCTGACAACACCCAAAGCACCGATCCGACGATCCGATCTCGGCATCAAGGGCCACCGCTGATGCGGTACCCGACCCCCGTCTCGGTGAGCAAGATGGCGGGCTCCGCAGGAATGCGCTCGATCTTGGCGCGCAATTTGCCCATGTAAATGCGCAGGTAATGGGTTTGGTCAACCGCATCGGGGCCCCACACGGCGTGCAAGAGTTTGCGGTGAGTCAACAGTTGTCCTTTGGCTTGGACCAAGGTGGCCAACAAAGTGAATTCGATGGGCGTCAAGTGCAGGAGCTGCCCATCGCGCTCCACGGTGTGGGCGTCCAAATCGATCACCAAATCTTGAACGCACCAACGCTGTCGAACGGGCTCCCGCCCTGGCAAACGGCGGCGCAAAACACGCAAGCGTGCCAGCAACTCGCCCAAACCGAAGGGCTTGACCAAATAATCGTCGGCTCCCGCGTCCAGGGCCCTGACTTTTTGTGGCTCAAAGCCCCGTGCCGACAAAATCAAAATGGCCCCCGCGAATGTGGGACGCAAGCGTTGGAGCAAGGTCAAGCCATCCCCATCGGGCAAGCCCAAATCGAGAAGCCAAAACTCCGGCTGTGCTTCTTCAAAACCCGCCAGGGTGCTTTGAGCGTTGACAAACCATCGAACGCTAAAGCCCTCGTGCTCCAAACTGGCCACGACCACGCGCCCCATTTCTGGGTCGTCTTCGGTGAGGTAAATCAAACCGCTCATTCAACACCCGCCAAAGCCGCTTTGGGTGCGGTGGGTTGATGGGGAAAGGCCAAGGTCATGGAGACGTGCGCACCCCGCTGCCCATCCAAGCGCCCAGACAAGTGCAAATCAGCGCCATGCGCTTGGGCAATGGCTTGACAAATTGTCAAACCCAAACCAAAGCCCCGTCGGTCGCTGACATCGTCACCCCGATGAAAACGCGCCGTGAGCAAACCGGGCAAGGTGTCGGAGAACCCCGGTCCATGGTCTTCCACGTCCAAAGCCCACTGATCACCCAACACCCTCACACGGATATCCACCACGCCCTGTGAAGCGTAACGGGCGGCATTGTCCAAGACGTTGTCCAACCACTGCGAAATCAAAGGCCCATCGACCCACACCAAGGGCAAGTCAGCCGGCACATGGGTTTGAATGGCGATAGGCCCGTCCATGAAGTCGCGTTGGCGGTGCCGCGAAACCACGTCACCGATGATCTCCTCCAGCGACTCCCAATCGGCCCGCAGAGGACTTTCGTGCGCTTCGGTGAGTCGAACCATGGTCAAGACGTTGTCGGTGATTTTGGCCATCTGACGCACCTCGCTGCCGATGGCGTCCAATAAACGCGGGGCTTGTGCCGAGCCGACGGCCAACTGGTCGGACTTGAGTGCCGTGGCCGCGGCCAAGATGCTGGCCAATGGGGTGCGCAAGTCATGGGCCACCGACGTCAAGAACGTGTTGCGCAGGCTTTCTTGCTCTTTGGCGGTCCAAGCGTCTTGGGCATCGCGCAGCGCCCGCTCGCGCTGCATCGCCAAGCCCAACTGCTGGCAAAGAATGTGCAAAGAATCCAGCACATCCTTGGGCTCATGCGACGAACCCTCAACGGCATGGGGCATGAAGCACAACACGCAAGCGTGCTCCAGCGAGGGCTCCACTGGGACACAAACATAGGGAACTTCTTGCGCAGGCTCGACCCCCCAACCTGCCATGGTGGCATGACGAACCACTCGATCCAAAACCCACGAATCGACCTCAAACGGGAGCCCATGCTCAGCCACCAAGGTCATTCCCTCACGCTGCGCCGTCCACACCTTCACCGAACCGTGGAGCCATCGACTGACCCGTTGAGCGGCTTCTTTCAACATGGCCTCGCGAGAGGCCAGACCGATCAGCGCCTGCAACATGTCGCGGGCTTGGTCGGACTGCGATTGTTGCCATTGCGCCCGACGGGTGGCCATTTGCAGGCGCAAGGTCAAAGAGCTCACCAATGCAGACAAAAACAACAAACCCGCCAAGGTCAACCACGACTCCGTGGCATCAACCAACAAAGAGTGTCGAGGCTCCACAAAAAAATAATTGAACGCCCCCACCGACAACAGGGCACTCAAGCCCGATGCGAACACGCCAGAGCCGTAAGCACACAGCACCACGCCCAAAAAAAACAACATCACCACGCCGGGCAAATGCAGCCAAGTCTCAAAAGCACGGCCCATGAGCGTGATCAGCACGACACTGAAAATGGCCACCCCGATCTGCAGGGGCACACCACCAAAAGGTTCTGTCGCAGGCCCCCAACGTTCGCCCCACTGTCGTGGCGCTGAATCTGCGAGGGGAACGGGGTGTGACATGGTGGCGGCGGGTTATTTATGCGATTTTTACATGATGTCCGGCCCAATACCGATCTTCGATGTTCCGCCTGTGACTTCATGCCTTTTTTGCGCATTGCTCCGATTTTGGGAGCCATCATGGCCGTCTTCGGCCTGACGTTTGGCGTCCCCTTGGGGGTTTCTTACTTTTGGGCCGATGGCGCCACCGACCACTTTTTCTGGCCCATGCTGTTGTGTGTGACCCTGGGCGTCTTGGTGTGGTGGTTGGGTCGTCGAAGTCTGAGCAAGCCCAGTGAGCTGCAAGCCCGAGATGGCATGCTCTTGGTGGGTTTGGCGTGGTCGGTGCTGCCCGCCTTGGCGGCCATCCCTTTGTGGCTGTACTTTCAAGACACCCCCCAACCCTTGAGCTGGACCGGCGCCTACTTCGAAGCCATGTCGGGTTTGACCACCACCGGCTCCACCGTGATCACCGGTTTGGATGAGCTGCCTGTGTCCATCAACGTATGGCGTTGTTTCCTGCAGTGGTTGGGCGGCATGGGCATCTTGGTACTGGCGGTGGCGATTTTGCCCATGCTGGGGGTGGGTGGCAGCCAAATGTTCCGGGCCGAAGCCACGGGCCCCATGAAAGACACCAAACTCACGCCAAGGATCACCGAAACCGCCAAAGGTTTGTGGACCGTGTACTGCGCCTTGTCCTTGCTGTGCGTTGGTGCCTATGGGTGGGGTGGCATGTCGATGAGCGATGCGTGGATCCACATGTTTTCCACCATGAGCTTGGGCGGACTTTCATCGCACGACAGCAGCTTTGGCTATTTCCAATCTCCACTGTTAGAAGCGATTTGCATCGTGTTCATGCTGATCGCGAGTTGCAACTTTGCCCTGTACTTTGTCGCGTTCAAAAAAAGAACACCTTCACGCATATGGCACGACACCGAATGGCGCTCGACCATGTTGATGTTGATCGGATTCAGCGGTTTGATCGCGGCCCTGTTGCTGATCAAAGGCACCGAAAACGATGTTCTACAAGCCTGTCGATTGGCGCTGTTTAACGTGATTTCAATTGCATCGACCACGGGTTACTCCACAACGGACTACGCTCAATGGCCGATATTTGCTCCGATTTTGATGATTCTTCTGTCGGGGCTGGCCACCAGCGCAGGGTCCACAGGCGCAGGCATCAAAATGGCTCGGCTGCTGATTTTGCTCAAACAAGCACGACGGGAAATGAAACGTTTGATTCACCCTCGCGCGGTCATACCGATCACCAATGGTGGTTCGGTGGTCGACAACGCCACCATTTTTTCCGTCCTGGCTTTCATGATGGTCTACGGTGCCACCGTCGTGGTCATGACGATGTTGCTGCTGTTAACCGACATGCCTTTTGACACCGCCTTGAGCGCCATTTTGGCCAGCGTGAACAACATGGGACCGGGTCTGAACGAAATCGGACCTGCGGGCAATTACGCTGGTTTGAGCACCATTCAGCTCTGGATTTGCACCTTGGCCATGTTATTGGGCCGCTTGGAGATGCTCTCGTTTCTGGTCTTGTTCACACGCGGCTACTGGCGCAAGTGAGCGGACCTCGGCTTAAAAAGTCCCCGGGTACAAGCCCCCATCGGGCAGGATGTTCTGCCCATTGAGGTAGCCGCCCTGAACGCTGCACAAAAAGGCACAAATCGCGCCGAATTCTTCCGGCGTGCCGAAGCGCTGCGCCGGGATTTGCGCTTGCTGCGCCGCGCGGATGTCTTCCAAGGCTTTACCGGCTTTGGCCGCGGCGCTGGCGTGCGTGGTTTTCAAACGGTCCGTGTCGAACTTGCCCGGCAGCAGGTTGTTGAAGGTCACGCCCTTGGCGGCCAAGGGGCTGCGCGCCAGGCCCGCCACAAATCCGGTCAGGCCGCTGCGCGCGCCGTTGGACAGGCCCAAGATGTCGATCGGCGCTTTGACCGCGCTGCTGGTGATGTTGATGACGCGACCAAAGCCGCGCTCGGCCATGCCGTCGACCGTGGCTTTGATGAGTTCGATGGGGGTGAGCATGTTGGCGTCGATGGCGGCCAACCAAGCGTTGCGGTCCCAGCTGCGGAAGTCACCGGGGGGTGGGCCACCCGCGTTGGTGACCACGATATCAAAGGCTTGGCCCGGACCACCAGGTGCAGACCAAATGGCTTGGCGTCCGGCTTCGGTGGTGATGTCGGCGGCCACGGTCACGACGTTCACACCGGGGTGCTGCTGGGCCAAACCTTGGGCCGCCGCTTGCAAGGCCTCGGCCCCGCGCGCCACCATGACCACGTTGACGCCCTCAGCGGCCAGTGCTGCAGCACAGCCCCAACCCAAGCCTTTGCTCGCACCACCGACCAGCGCCCATTTGCCTGCAATACCCAAATCCATGTTCGTCTCCGTTTGTTCATGCGCCGCTATTGCGGGCGCGGGTCACCATGAAAACACCGGTCACCACCAAGGTGGTGCCGGCCACGATCCAGCCGTTGAACGGCTCGTCGAGCAGCCAAACCCCCATGGCGATGGTCGACATGGGCCCAATCATGCCCGTTTGTGAAGCCAGCCCGGCGCCAATGCGTTCAATGGCCATCATCACCATGAGGACAGGCGCGAAAGTGCACAGCGTGGCATTGAGCACCGACAACCAGATGACCTCGGGGGCGACAATGGCGGCCGAGAGCGGGCGCAGCCACACGAATTGCAGCAAGCACAACACACAGGCCACGGTGGTGGCCAAACCCACCAAGCGCAAAGAGCCCAAGCGTTTGACCATCTCACCGCTGTAGACCAAATAGACGGCATAGCTGATGGCGCTGCCGAACACCAAGGCCGCGCCCAGGGCGGCGTTGGGACCGCTCAAATCGGCCTCATGGCCGAAGACCAGCCACACCCCTGCGTAACTCACGGCCATGGCCAGCGCTGGCATCGCGGTGATCCGCCGTTGGTACAGCACCCAACCCAAAACCAAAACGATCGTCGGGTTGAGGTAGAGGATCAAGCGTTCCAAACTGGCGCTGATGTAGGCCAAGCCCCAAAAGTCCAGGAAGCTCGCCAAGTAGTAACCGGTGAAACCCAAACCCAGAACGCCCAGCCAGTCACGTCGGCTCAAGGGCTCGTCACGGCGCCCTTCTTGCCGGTAGGTGGCCCACCACGCCAAGGCCACGAACAGTGGCAGCGCAAACAGCATGCGGTACATGATGAGCGTGACCGCATCCACGCCATGGCGATAGGCGAGCTTGACGATGATCGCCTTGCCCGAAAACGCGATCGATCCCGCTGCGGCCAGCAGCAACCCAGAAAGGAGGTGCGGCGGGGGAGCGATGCTCATCGGTCGCGCACGCAACGAAAACCGATGTACACCACGGCGGTGTTCGCGGGTTTGGACTGGTGGTGGTCGTCGCGCATGGGGCCACTGCCGTACCACCAAGAGCCACCGCGAGTGCGCGGCTCCACACCAGGACCACTGTCCACCCACTCCCACACATTGCCGCCCATGTCGAACAAGCCGTTGACGCCCGCTGCGGTGGTGGCCACACGGGCATGACCTTGCCCTCGACTGGTTTGGGCATGGGGCACCGTCTTGACCGGGCCACAGTCGCCCAAACAATTCGCGCCGCGTGGGCTGTGACCGGTGGGGTATGGGTAGCGCTGCCCACGCACAAAGGGCGCGGGGGGTTGGTTTCGTTGCTCCACGTACGCGGCTTGCCCCCATTCAGCGTCGGTGGGCAAGCGCTTGCCCGCCCAGCGGCAATAGGCTTGGGCTTCGGGTTGGGTGATGTGAACCGCGGGCTCGTCATCGGCACCAGGTTGACCATAAGGCCTTGCCCAAGTCCAGCCGCGGCGCTGCTCCCAACCCGCTTCGTAGGTTTGCCCACCACCCGCGCGTTCGGCCTGCGTCACCGCACCGGTGGCGCGCACGAAAGCGCGAAATTGTCCAATGGTGACCTCGGTGCGGTCGATGTCCACACGCGCCAACGATTGCATACTGGCACTCGCATGGGCCGAGGCACACGAGATTGCCATGACCATCCAAACCATGCGCTGCAAGATGGGGATCATCACTCGCTGGGCATGAGCAAACGATCGGCGTCGAGCACGCGGTAAATGCGACCGTGTTTGTCGACAGGGTCAATGAGGCCTTCGCGAACAAAAGCGCTCAAGGTTCGACTGACGGTCTCGAGTTTGAGGTCGAGCATGGCACCCATGTCTTCGCGCGAAAACAACGTCACCACCGACGTATCAAAGCCCGAACGCATTTTCAAAATCAGCCCAGCCACGCGCTGGCGAGCATTGCCGAAATTGAGTTCGGCCAACCAGTCGTCGGCCTCTTTCAGGCTTTGGTGCCACTTGCCCAACAGCTGTTGGTGCAAGCGCGGGGTTTCGCGGTTCAAACGCTGAATGACTTGCAATGGCAGGCGACACACTTTGACGGCCGTGAGCGCCACTGCGTCGGAGTCGTAGGTCGGCGCCATCAGGGCCTCCAAACCAATCACATCGCCCGAGCGCAGCACACGCACGATGCGCTGGCGGCCATCGGCCGTGTTGCGCACCAGTTTGACCATCCCCGTGCGCAAGGTGAAGAGCGCGGTGGCGGTGTCACCGGTGTTGGCCAAGGTTTGACCCGCGTCGTATTCCAAGTCGTCGATGGGCGCGTGGATGAGCGCGAAGTCTTCTTCTTTGAGATCGGCGAACAGCACCATGTCGCGGATGCCGCAATTGCGGCAATCGGAAGTGCCACGCCAAGCAGATTCGGTTTTGATGGGGATCATCATGGACTGACCGGTTTAAAAATACGCAACCATTTCACGGCGGGCAAACCCCATCGCTCTTGAATGACCTCGGCGCGGGACAAGAGTTCCATTCGGCTGGGACGGCTGGCGGTGCGCTGGGCCAACACGATGGCATTGCCTTCTCGGGTGGGCTTGAAAGCCCAAACCGCGTCGGCACCGAACGCCGCCACGATGCTCTGGACCGATCGTTCGTAGCTCGCGTCGCGACCGAACAGGTTGACCGTCATGCACCCTTCGTCGCTCAAGACAGCGCGGCAGTCGGCGTAAAACGAAGGGCTGTCGAGCACGGGGGCGGCGGCTTCGTGGTCGTACAAATCCACCTGGAGAGCGTCGATGGCGCCGTGGTATTCGTCGCGGCGAATGGCCTCAGCCGCATCGGCAATCACCACCTGCAAACGTGCGGTGTCGGCCGGCAGCTTGAACCAAGCGCGGCACACGGCCAAAACCTGTGGGTTGATTTCGATGGCGGTGGTGGCCATGCGCAGTTTTTTGAAGCAAAACTTGGTGGCGGCGGCCGAACCCAAACCCAGCTGCATGGCCCGGCGCTGGGGCACGGTCTCGGGGGTGACAAACAACAGCCAGCTCATCATGCGCTGAACATAGTCCAGCTCGATATCGAACGGAGCATCAAGGAGCATGGAGCCTTGAATCCACTCGGTGCCCAAGTGCAGAAAACGGACCTCCGAGTCTTCGGAAATCGTCACCTCGGGCAAGGCGGTGGTGGCGGGTGTTTTGCGCTGGGCCATGAACGGTCTCAAAAGCCCGATTATCAACCCACGGTGGCCGACAAACCCTGCAAGCGGGGCAAAGCCTGCAGCGCATTGAGGGTGGTTTGGCGCTGCACATCGATCGCCGACAGGCCACGCAAATCCGCCAAGACCGCGCCGATGCGGGGCAATTGACTGGGGCCGTTGACGCCTTGCGGTCGGCCCTCGACGCGCTCGGCCGCGGTGACGTACAGCCACTGCGGCGGAATATCAGGGGCATCGGTCTCCAAGACCATCGCCGAGAGCGGCAAGGTTTGAGCCAAGTGGCGCAAACGGCGCGCCGCCTCAAAGGTCATGGCACCACCAAAACCCAGCTTGAAGCCGCGGTCCACAAAAGCCTGCGCCTGCACATCGCTGCCGTTGAAGGCATGGGCAATGCCGCCCACCACAGGGCATTGACGCAAGCCTTTGAGCAGCCAGTCGGCGCTGCGGCGCACGTGCAGAATCACCGGCAAACCGTGTCGCTGGGCGATGGCCAATTGAGCGCGATAAAAACGCCATTGGCGTTCTCGCATGGCCTCGTTGCACAGCTCGGGCACAAAAAAATCCAAACCGATTTCCCCCACCGCCACCAACCGCGGGTCGTCGCGGTGGGCCAGCAAAGCGGCGTCCAAGGCGTCCAGATCGGCGTCATTGGCCTGCGGCACGAACAGGGGGTGAATGCCCAAGGCATAGGCATCGCTCGCTTGATGAGCCAAGGTGCGAACGGCGTCAAAACCCGCCACGTTCACCGAGGGCAGCACACACAAGCCCACACCGGCTTTGCGTGCGCGTTCACGCTCTTCGTGGACGCCGCCTTGGACGGTCTCCCAATCAGGCGCGTCGAGGTGGCAATGGGTATCGATCCAAAAATGGGGCATCAATCGATCGTGGGGTCTTCGCTCAGCACACCCGCGGTCAATCGCAAGAGACGGTCACAGCGTTGGGCCAGCACTTCGTCGTGCGTGACGACCACAAACGCCGTGCCCTGATCGCGGGCCAATTCCATCATCAAAGCAAACACCTGCGCAGCCGTGCGGCGATCCAGGTTGCCGGTGGGTTCATCGGCCAACACACAGGCCGGCTGCGTCACCAAAGCACGCGCGATCGCCACGCGTTGGCGCTCGCCCCCCGAAAGCTCGGCGGGGCGGTGGTGCAAGCGGTCGCCCAAGCCCACGCGGCGCAGCATGGCTTCGGCACGCTCGGCCGCTTCAGCCCGCGCTTGGCGACGGATCCACAGGGGCATGGCCACGTTGTCGCGGGCGCTGAACTCGGGCAAAAGGTGGTGGAACTGGTAGACGAAACCCAGGTAGCGGTTGCGCCAATCGCCTTGGGCCGAGGCGCTCAAGCCAGCCAAGTCTTGGCCTTGAAGTTGCACTTGGCCGCTGCTGGGCGAGTCCAAGCCACCCAAAAGGTGCAGCAAGGTGCTTTTGCCCGAACCCGATGCGCCCACGATGGCCAAGGTCTGCCCAGCTTCGATGCGCAGGTTCACGCCTTGCAACACCGACACATCCAAACGACCTTCGCTGAAGCGTTTGGTCAAGCCGTGCGCTTGCAACACGGCGCTGTTGGTGGGATTACTCATAGCGCAAGGCCTCCGCGGGGTTCACGCGGCTGGCGCGCCAGCTGGGGTAGATGGTGGCGACAAAGGCCAAGATCAACGCGATCACGGTGATGGGCACGATATCGGCCTGCTGTGGGTCACTGGGCATTCGGGTGATGAGGTAAACCTCTTGTGGCAAGAAGCTCGCACCCAAGAGGGACTCGAGCGCGGGCACCAGGGTATCGATGTTGAAAGCCACACCCAATCCAAGCAAGAGCCCCAAGCCCGTGCCGATCACGCCCACCATGGCGCCCTGCACCACAAAGATGGCCATGATGCTGCGCGGACTCGCACCCAAGGTGCGCAGGATGGCGATGTCGGCGCTCTTGTCGGTCACCGTCATCACCAAGGTCGAGACCAAGTTGAACGCAGCCACCGCCACGATCAAGGTCAGGATGATGAACATCATGCGTTTTTCCAACTGCACGGCCGCGAACCAGGTGCGGTTTTGGCGCGTCCAGTCGCGCACGAACAGGCCTGGAGGCATGGTGGGCGCTATTTCCAAGGCCACCTCGCGCGAGCGATGCAGGTTTTCAATTTTGATGCGCACACCGGTCGGGCCTTCCAAACGGAAGATCTTCATGGCGTCGTCTTGGTGCAGCATGGCCAGCGTCGAGTCGTATTCAAAGTGGCCCGAATCGAAGGTGCCCACCACCGTCATTTGGCGAATGCGCGGCAACACACCCGCCGGGGTGACTTGGCCGCTGGGCGCGATCAGGGTGACCGGGTCACCGGTGATCACACCCAAACTGCGCGCGAGTTCCACCCCCAACACCACGCCGAACTCACCCGGCACCAATCGGTTAAAGGTATCGGACATGGCTGGACTGGCCAGATCGGTCACCGAGGGCTCCAGCGCGGGGTCGATGCCGCGCACCAACACGCCCTTCATGTCTTCGCCCCGGGCCAGCAAGGCTTGGGCCGAAACGAAGGGCGCCACGCCCACGACCTCGGGGTGTTCTCGCGCCGCAGCCAAGGTGGCCGGCAAATCGGGAATACCCAAGCCATCGGGGTCAAACACCTCGATGTGCGAGAGCACGCTGAGCATGCGGTCGCGCACCTCTTTCTGAAAACCGTTCATCACCGACAACACGATGATGAGCGCGGCCACACCCAAAGCGATGCCCACCATGGAGACACCCGAGATGAAAGAAATGAAGCCGTTGCGGCGCGTGGAGCGGCCCGCGCGCGTGTAGCGCCAGCCCAAGATGAGTTCGTAAGGGGTTTGCATGGCTGTTTCCTAGCGCCATTGTGGCATCCCCGACAATGGCGACCATGATCGTTCCCTTTGCCAGCAGCCAAGACCCGGCCGCCCTGTCCCGATTGACCGACCTGTCGCTGCCCCACCTGCAGTCCCTGCTCGGGCACTTACAGCCGCAAGCCCTGTCGAAACCGGCGCTGGACGAGGACAGCCCCCACCTACCCCACGAATGGGCCTTGGCCCAAGCGCTGGGCTTGCAGCGCACCGACGCGGACGCCGCCACCGCCGGCTTGCCTTGGGCCGCCGCCCACAGCGAACGGCCCAACGAAGCGCAAGCTTGGTTCACGCCCTGCCACTACCAAATCGGCATGGACCACGTGCGCTTGATCCCGCCGACCGACTTGGCGCTGAGCGCCGAGCACTCACAAGCCCTGTGCCAAGCCTTGGCCGAGCTGTGTCGCGAAGACGGCCTGACGTTGCAGTGGCAGCGCACCGACCGTTGGTTGGCACGCGGCCCCGCGCTCAGCGGCGTGGCCAGCCTGAGCTTGGACCGGGTGAGCGGGCGCAGCATCGAAAGCCATCACCTGCACCAGCGTGCGGGTCTGAAGCGCTTGCAAAACGAAGCGCAAATGCTCTTTTACACACAAGCCGCGCACGACGAACGCGTGGCTCAAGGCCTCTTGCCCATCAACGGCTTTTGGCTCAGCGCCGCCGGCGCCTGCACCCAAACCATTGACCCCGCGGCTGCGCCGCCGGTGCTGGACGATTTGCGCACCCCCGCCCTGCGCGGCGATTGGGCCGCTTGGGATTTTATAGACCCTATTGTCAAAATTGCTAAAATAAAAGAACCTCAATTGT
>CAZNWS010000004.1:0-17753 GCA_964576495.1 uncultured Hydrogenophaga sp.
TGGACTTTGCCACCACCGAAGGTTTGATCACCCAACTCATGGGCAAAGGCGAAGCCGCCGCGCGCCGTGAGCTGATGGAGCTGCACGGCGATTCGATTGAGATTGACGTATGAACGATTTGTTGACACCCACCCCCGACAGCCCCGAGGCCGACGACGACCAAAGCTTAGGTCGCTACGCCCAGCGCGCGTACCTCGAGTACGCGCTGAGCGTGGTCAAAGGGCGTGCATTGCCCGACGTGTGTGATGGCCAAAAGCCGGTCCAGCGGCGCATTTTGTACGCCATGTCGCGCATGGGTTTGGGCTTCAGCGGCCCGAACAACAACACCGGCGCCAAGCCGGTGAAGTGCGCACGCGTGGTGGGTGACGTGCTCGGCCGTTACCACCCGCATGGCGACAGTGCGGCCTACGAAGCCTTGGTGCGCATGGCGCAAGACTTTTCGCAGCGCTACCCGCTCATCGACGGCCAAGGCAACTTCGGCTCGCGCGACGGCGACGGCGCGGCGGCCATGCGCTACACCGAGGCCCGTTTGGCCAAAATCACCAGCCTCTTGCTCGACGAGATCGACGAGGGCACGGTCGACTTCCAGCCCAATTACGACGGCTCCACCGAAGAGCCCAAGCAGTTGCCCGCGCGTTTGCCCTTCGCCTTGCTCAACGGTGCCAGCGGCATCGCGGTGGGCATGGCCACCGAAATCCCCAGCCACAACCTGCGTGAGGTGGCCGACGCGTGCGTGGCCCTCATCAAAAACCCCAAACTCAGCGACGAAGATTTGCTGCAGTGTTTGCCCGGCCCCGATTACCCCGGTGGCGGCCAAATCATCAGCAGTGCGTCCGACATCGCTGACGCCTACCGCACCGGTCGCGGCTCGCTCAAGGTGCGTGCGCGCTGGGTGATCGAAGACCTGGCCCGTGGCCAGTGGCAGTTGGTGGTCAACGAGTTGCCGCCCGGCGTGAGCAGCCAACGCGTGTTGGAAGAGATCGAAGAGCTCACCAACCCCAAGGTCAAGGCCGGCAAAAAAGCGCTCAGCGCCGACCAAACCCAGCTCAAGGCCACAGTCTTGGCCGTGCTCGACGTGGTGCGAGACGAATCCAGCAAAGACGCCCCGGTGCGCTTGGTGTTCGAACCCAAAACCAGCCGCATCGAACAGCAAGAGCTCATCACCACCTTGCTGGCGCACACCAGCTTGGAGACGTCCTCGTCCATCAACCTGACCATGGTCGGCCTCGATGGTCGCCCCGTGCCCAAGTCACTGCGTGAGATGTTGGTGGAGTGGATCGAGTTTCGCGCCGCCACGGTGCTGCGTCGTTCGCAGCACCGCCTGAGCAAGGTGCTCGACCGCATCCACATCTTGGAAGGCCGCCAGCTGGTTTTGCTCAACATCGACGAGGTGATCGCCATCATCCGTCAGAGCGACGAGCCCAAGCAGGCCTTGATGGAGCGCTTCAAACTCAGCGAGCGCCAAGCAGAAGACATCTTGGAAATCCGCTTGCGCCAGTTGGCGCGCTTGGAGGCCATCAAGATCGAGCAAGAGCTCAAGGCCTTGCGCGAAGAGCAAGCCCAGCTCGAAGACATCGTGGGCAACCCCACGGCCTTGCGCCGCTTGATGGTCAAAGAAATCGAAGCCGACGCCAAGGTGTTCGCCGATCCGCGCCGCACCCTGATCCAGGCCGAGAAAAAAGCCGTGGCCGAGGTCAAGGTGATCGACGAGCCGGTGACCGTGGTGGTCTCCGAAAAAGGTTGGGTGCGTGCGCGCACCGGCCACGGCCACGACCCTGCGAGCTTCGCCTTCAAGTCGGGTGACGCCCTGTACGGCACCTTCGAGTGCCGCACGGTCGACACCTTGATCGTGTTTGGTTCGCCCAAGGACAAGGTCGGGCGCGTCTACAGCGTGCCGGTGGCCAACCTGCCCGGGGCACGCGGCGATGGTCAACCCATCACCACCTTGATCGAGCTCGACAGCGGCACACAGCCCTTGCACTACTTTGCTGGCCCGGCCAACGCGGCGCTGCTCATCAGCGGCAGCGGCGGCTACGGTTTCTTGGCCATGGTGGAAGCCATGGTCTCGCGCCAAAAAGGCGGCAAAGCCTTCATCACTTTGGGTGAGGGCGAAACCCTGTGCGCACCCTCGCACGCGGCGTTCGGCTCGGGCAGCGCGGTCATGACCCCGGCCACCCACGTGTGCTGTGCCTCCACCGGCGGGCGCATCCTGACCTTTGACATCACCGAACTCAAGATGATGGACAAAGGCGGTCGCGGCCTCATGCTCATCGACCTCGAGGCCAAAGACAGCCTGGCCGGTGCGGCCGCTTACACCCGCAGCGTTCGCATCAACGGCATTGGCCGTGGCGGCAAAGACCGGGACGAAACCCTGGAAATCCGCAGCCTGAACAACGCCAAGGCCGCCCGCGCCAAAAAGGGCAAAGTGGCCGATCTCGGCTTCAAGCCCAACCGCGTCACCCGCGTGGAGTGATGGTTTTTTGAGCACGCTCCGCCAGCCCTTGATGGGCTTGGCTTCGCGAGCTTGTTCATACACTTACCCACAGGGTTGGGCACGGTCTGTGGGGGTAAGTGGGACGGTCAACCCAAAGCCCAGCGCGCCGCATTCACGTACAGCGGAATGCCCACCATCAGGTTGAAGGGAAAGGTCAGGCCCAAGGACATGCCGAAGTACAGCGAAGGTCGTGCTTCGGGGATGGCGTAGCGCAACACCGCCGGCACGGCAATGTAGGACGCGCTGGCGGCCAAGACCATGAGCAAAGCCGCGTTGCCCATTTGGATGCCGGTGAGCACCGCCAAACCCAAGGCCATGGCAGCGTGCACGATCGGTGCGAACAGCGCATAAGCCAGCAACCAAGGAGAGGTGTGTTTAAGCTCACCCATGTTGCGCGCGGCCATGAGGCCCATGTCGAGCAGGAAGAAGGCCAACATGCCTTTGAAAAGGTCGACCGAGAACGGCGCCATCACCGCTTCACCGGAAGATCCTGTGAGCAAACCGATGAGCATGGCGCCGAGCAGCAAGAGTTGCGTGCCGTCGGTGAAGGACTCGTGCAAGATCTTGCCCATGCCCACTTGGTGCACCGGTGCACCTGTCGTGGCTTGTGCGTTTTCTTGTCGGCGCACCGCATTGGCCATGACCACAGCCATGATGATGGCGGGCGACTCCATCAGCGCCATGGCCGCGGCCATGTGTCCGCCATAAGCGATACCTTGGTTTTCCAAGAATTGGATGGTGGTGATGAAGGTCACGGCACTCACCGAACCGTAGGTCGCGCACAGCGCGGCAGCGTCGTAACCGTTGAGCCAACGGCGCAGCAGCGGCAAGCTCATGGCCGGCACGATGATGGCCAGTGCGACCGCCAATAACAAGGTGATGGCGACTTCAGACGTGATGCCCGAGGCGGCCAAGGCAAAGCCGCCTTTGAGGCCCAAGGCCATGAGCAGGTACATGGACAAAAAGCGGGAAATCGGGGCGGGGATTTCGAGGTTGGAGCGCACGAGGCCGGCAAACACACCGAAGACAAAAAACAAAATCGCAGGGTCGAGCAGATTGGACATGCGGGGGGGTAAATGGTTGGAATTGGGCGTGATGCTACGGTGGAATGATCATTGAGTAAAATCAATAATATTGATATTTAATATAGATAAAAAACGATGAATGTGACTTTTCGCCAGTTGCGGCTCTTGGTGGCGCTTGACGAGCACCAAAGCATCACGGCGGCCGCGCAGGCCTGTCACGTGACGCAGCCCACCGTCTCCATGCAGCTACAAGCCTTGTCCGACTCGGTCGGCTTGCCTTTGTACGAGCAAGTGGGCAAACGGCTGTTCCTGACGCAAGCCGGTCACGACTTGGTCAGGACCGCCCGAGCCATTGAGGGAGAGTGGGGCGTTTTTGAGCAAGGCATCGATGCCCTCAAGGGACTCAAACGCGGGCGGTTGCGCTTGGCGGTGGTGAGCACGGCCAAGTATTTCGTGCCGGGTGTGTTGGGGCGCTTTTGTGAGCAGCATCCCGAGGTCGACATTGCCTTGGAGTTGCTCAACCGAGATGCGGTGGTGGCCCGTTTGCGCGAGAACCTAGACGACCTCTACATCATGTCCAAGCCACCGACCGACATGGCCTTGGAGCGTCATGCGTTCTTGTCCAACCCCTTGGTGGTCATTGCCTCTGCTCATCACCGACTGGCGGGCCGTCGACGCTTGAAATTGTCGGCCTTGGCCCATGAGCGCTTCATCATGCGAGAAGCCGGATCGGGGACGCGCATGGCGTGCGATGCGCACTTCAAGGCCCACGGTTTTGAGCCCCAAGTGCGCTTGGCGCTGGGCAGCAACGAGGCCATCAAAGAGTTGGTGGCCGAGGGCATGGGTTTGGCGGTGATGTCGCGCCATGCTGTGACGCACCACCCCGAGCCCGATCGGGTGGTGGAGCTCGATGTGCAGGGGTTTCCTGTCCCCTCGAGTTGGTGGACGCTGTACCCGCAGGGCAAGCGTCTGTCACCGGTGGCGCAGGCCTTTTTGGCCCATCTCAGTGCACACCCCGGTGCGTGAGGTCTTAGGCCACCTCGGCGATGAGCTCGATTTCCACGCAAGCGCCCATCGGGATTTGGGCCACGCCAAAGGCGCTGCGCGCATGCGCGCCGACCTCTGGGCCGAAGACTTGGCCGAGCAACTCGCTGCAGCCGTTGGTCACCAGGTGTTGCTCGGTGAAGTCGCCGGTGGAATTCACCAAGCTCATGACCTTGACGATGCGCTTGACTTGGTTGAGGTCGCCCACGGCGGCGTGCAAGGTGCCCAGCAAATCGATGGCGATGGCACGCGCGGCTTGTTGGCCTTCGGTGGTGCCCATGTCTTTGCCCAACTGGCCGACCCAAGGTTGGCCATCGCGTTTCGCGATATGACCCGATAAAAAGACGAGTGAGCCGGTTTTCACAAAGGGGACGTAAGCAGCGGCGGGGATGGCCACGGGTGGCAGGGTGATGTTCAGAGATTTGAGGGTGTCGTAGACGTTCATGTGGGGCTCCTAGAAGGGTTCTGCATTGTAGTGAGCCGCACGAATTCCTCGGGTGGTGCCACCGTGACGCCGACCTCCAACGTGTGTTGCGCGCCACCTTGTATCACCCCGCGCATGGGTGAGACGTCGGCAAAATCGCGGCCCACGGCAAGGGTGACGTAGTCTTCACCCGGACTGCCCCAGCCCCAGCGGTCGTTGGTGGGGTCGAAGTCCACCCAGATGCCAGGGGCGTGCGCCGCCAAAGCGCCCACCAAGGCCGACGGCAGGTACACCGAGACCCACGCGTGGGACGCATCCGCGCCAATCAAACGGGGGCGCCCCGGCGGGGGCTGGGTGAGCAAATACCCGCTGACGTAGCGCGCAGGCAAGCCCAAACTTCTCAAGCACCCGATCATGATGTGCGCGAAATCTTGGCACACGCCTTTGCCTTGAGCCAAGGCTTGTAGCGCCGGCGTGTTGACTTCGGTGCTTTGGCTCTCGTAACGCAACTCGGTGTGGATGCGCCGCATGAGCGCCGTGCAGGCTTGCAAAAAACCACGACCAGGGCTGAAAGCCGGTTTGGCGAACGACACAAACGTATCGTGCCGGGGCACATAGGGTGAGGCGAACAAATACTCACTCGCCGCTTCAAACGGTGCTTGGGCGCGGTAGCGAAAATGTTCCCGCACCTGTTCCCAAGCCGTCTCATCCACGCTGGCGGGCAAGGTGTTCGGGGCTTGGGTGTTCACCACGCTGTCGGCTTGCACGAGCAAGGCGTCGTGCGGCGATTGGTGAGAAAAAAACGTGCGGTGGTTGCCGAAATGATCCAGGTCGGTGTGTTGCTGATCGGGCTTGGGCGTGATGCTCAGCGTGTGCGCCCGCACCGTTTGCCCATCACTGGCTCTGGGGCTCAGGTGCACCACGTGCTGAGCCAAGTCCACGCTGTCTTCGTAGCGGTAATGGGTGGTGTGGCGGATGTGCAGTTCCATGCGCTCATGCCCCCAGGCTGTGGTTGCGCTGCTGCGCGTGACTGAAATGCAAGCGCGTGATGTGGTTGGAGAGCGTGGTGGCGCTGTCTTGGCACTCTTGCAACAGCGCTTGTAAGTGCGGGTATTGCAAATGACCTTCGGCGTCGGTTTGGGCTTGGCAAAGCTGGGGCAGTGACCATGTGCTGGGGTCGGGCAGGTCGCTGACCAAGGCGGCGTCTTGTGGCGTGGCGGTGTTGGCCAATTTGGCCAAACGCGATCGCAGGGTGTGCACCACCCAAGCCAAAGAACGTGGGTTGTCGCGGTCCATCACCAGCAGGTGGGTCAAGGCCACCATATCGCGCCGTTGTTGGTATTGCGCATGGAAGGTGATGGTGCTGTCGAACAAAGCCACCATGGCATCAAAGCCCGATTCATCGTCCAAGCTGTGTTGCTGCAAGCCCAGCAACAACGCTTGTGACAAGGTGGCCAAACGTTCGATGTGACGTCCGATGGACAGCAAGCGCCAGCCATCGTCTCGCATCATGCGGTCGGTTTGTGCCCCCGTGATCGCCGCCAGCCGTTCGCTGGCTTGGCGCAAGGCCTGCTGCGCCTCAGCGCTGTTGTCGGCGTCGGGCGTGAAGGCGGCGCAGGCTTGGACAAAATCTTGTTGCGCACGCTCGATCAGCAGCCAATGCTCTTGTGAAATGCGTTCGCGCACTTGGGCGGCGGCCGAGCGCAAGGCACCCAAGTTGAAGCCCACGCTGAAAGATCGGCCCACCCAAGGGCTGGGTGGGCTGGGCGACAAGGCTGCCAGCAAGCTGCGCACAAAAACCCGGGTCGATTGCTGGGCCTCCGGCACATCGCTGATCACCAAGGCGTTTTCGACCGCCATGTGCGAGAGCCAGCTCAGCAAGGCGGTGCTGCCGATTTCGGCACCGCTGAGGCGGTTGAGGATGAGTTGGGCCAAACGCACCGTGTTTTCGGTGCGCTCGGTGTAGCGTCCCAGCCAATAGAGGTTCTCTGCCGAGCGGCTGGTCACGGGGCGCGGTGAGCGCGCCATGTCCATGGTGGAGGGGGCCGATTGCAGCAAGCTGGTGGTGTCGACTGGGTCTTGGGTGATGACCCAGGCATCCGCGCTGCTGCCGCCGCGCTGCATGGAGGCGATGAGTTCACCGCGCGGGGCCAAACGCACCAAACCGCCGGGCAAGACACGCCAAGAACCGGGGCCGTCGCTGAGCACGAACACGCGCAAGAGGGCCGAACGTGGTGTGATGGCTGTGGGTGTCCAGGTGGGCGTTTGCGACAAAGGCATCCAGGCTTGGACGGTGTGATCTTCGGGGTGTCGGGCCATGCGCCCGGCCCATTCGTTGAGTTCGCGTGGGCTCAAACACTGCCCCATTTGGGTGTCAAACCCAGCGCGGGGATAGGTGGCACGCACCACGTTACGACCCAAATCGGGCAAGACTTCCCGCAGGGCAGCGTCTTCACCGCACCACCAAGTGGCCAAGGATGGGATGCGCAACGGTTCACCCAAGAGGTGTTCGCTGATGCCCGGCAAAAAACCCAGCAGGGCGCTCGATTCCAAGGGCGCTGAGCCCGGCGCATTGGCCAACAACAGATGACCCGCGCGCAGCACTTGCAAGAGTCCGGGCACACCCAAAGCCGAGTCGGCGCGCAGTTCTAATGGGTCCAGCCACTCATCGTCCATGCGTTTGATCAGCGCATGGACCGGCTCCAAGCCTTTGAGGGTTTTGAGGTAGAGACGTTGGTCGCGCACGGTCAGGTCTTTGCCCTCGACCAAACTCAGGCCCAAGTAACGCGCCAAGTAGGCGTGCTCGAAATAGCTCTCGTTGTAGGGGCCTGGTGTCAGCAGGGCGATGCGGGCCTGTGCCCCTTGAGGTGCGCTGCGTTTGATGCCTTCCATCAAAGCGCGGTAGCTGGCGGCCAAGCGCTGCACCTTCATGCCGGCGAAGGCTTGTGGGAATTGGCGCGAGATGGCGATGCGGTTTTCCAGCAAATAGCCCAGGCCCGAAGGTGCTTGGGTGCGTTGGCTCACCACCCACCAACGCCCATCGGGGCCGTGTGCCAAATCGAACGCGGTGATGTGCAGCCATTGACCGTCCAAGGGCTGCACGCCGCGCATCGTTCGCAAATAACCGGGGTGGCCTTGGACCAAGGCCGCTGGCATGAGCGCACGGCGTAGCAAGTCGCCCTCGCCGTAGAGGTCGGCCATGATGGCGTTGAGCAAACGCGTGCGCTGCAACACTCCGGCTTCGATGTGGGCCCAATCCTTGGGCCCCACGATCATGGGGAAGAGGTCGAGTGACCAAGGGCGTTGAGCATCCCCCGCATTGGCGTAAACGTTGTAGGTCACGCCGTTGTCACGAATTTGGCGTTGCAACTGTTCGTGTCGTCGTGTCAACTCAGCGCTGGCTGCGTCGACAGCGAATTCGCCCAGTTCAAAAAATTGTTGCCAATGGGGGTTCAGCGCATCGGGGTCGGCATGGGCTTGCCCCCGAAATTCGTCCCAATGGCCCGCATCCGCGGACTGAGCCATGGACTGCGCCCAGTCGGCGGCACTCTGGGGCCTGGTCGTTGATGCGGTGTTTGCTGGTTCGGTGCTCACGGCTGTGTAGTATGCCCGGCCCGGCGAAGGTCCAAGGTGTAGGGACTCTCGGGGTTCGGGCAAACGGGGGCAGGCACGCAGCGACCCGGGGTGTGGCCCATGCGGACGAAACGAGTCAAACGGCGGCTTTCGGCTTCAAATGCATTGACCGGCAAACGCTCGTGGTTGCGACCACCGGGGTGACTGACATGGTATTGGCAACCGCCCAGCGAACGTTGGTTCCATGTGTCGATCAGGTCAAAGATCAAGGGCACGTGCGGCGCAATCGACGGGTGCAGGGCCGAGGGAGGTGACCAGGCTTTGAAGCGGATGCCGGCCACCCATTCGCCCACCGTACCGGTGCTCTGGAGGGGAACGGTGTGCCCATTGCAGGTCACGACGTGTCGCGCTGGGTTCAAGCCGCTGACCCGAAGTTCCACGCGTTCCAGTGAGGCGTCCACAAAACGCACGGTACCGCCAGCACTGCCTTCTTCGCCCATGACGTGCCAAGGCTCCAAGGCGGTGCGCAGCGACATCACCACGCCACGGTGTTCGATTTGGCCGATGAAGGGAAATCGAAATTCCAGATGGGGTTCAAACCAAGCGGGGTCGAATGCGTAGCCGCTCTCGGCCAAGTCGGACAACACGTCCGCAAAATCCATGCGGATGAACGTGGGCAATAACCAGCGATCGTGCAGTTCGGTCCCCCAGCGACTCAAGCGTCCTGTCCATGGTCGTTGCCAAAATTTGGCCACCAGCGCACGCAGCAGCAGTTGCTGGGCCACGCTCATGCGGGCATGGGGCGGCATTTCAAAGGCCCGAAGCTCCAACAAGCCCAAGCGGCCGGTGCTGCTGTCTGGCGAGTACAGCTTGTCGATGCAAAACTCGCTGCGGTGGGTGTTGCCGGTCACGTCCACCAAAATGTTGCGCAAGGCCCGGTCCACCAGCCAAGGTGGCATGGCTTGACCGTGTTTCTCGCGGTTGCGTTCGATGGCGTTCAGGGCAATCTCCAGTTCCACCAGTTGGTCGTTGCGCGCCTCATCCACCCGGGGGGCTTGGCTGGTCGGCCCGATGAACAAGCCGCTGAACAAATAGCTCAACGAAGGGTGGTTGTGCCAGTAAGCGATCAAACTGGCCAGCAATTCGGGGCGGCGCAAAAACGGTGAGTCTTCGGGTGTGGCGCCGCCCATGACGAAGTGGTTACCGCCACCCGTGCCCGTGTGACGACCATCGAGCATGAATTTTTCGGCGCACAAACGCGTCTGATGCGCCGCTTCGTAGAGGTGTTCGGTGTGTTCCACCAGTTCGTCCCAGTGGTAAGCCGGGTGGATGTTGACCTCGATCACACCGGGGTCGGGTGTGATTTGCAGTATTTTCAAGCGGGGGTCGCGGGGCGGCCCATAACCTTCGAGCACCACCGGCAAGCCCAATTCGGCGGCGGTGGCCTCGACTGCCGCCACCAGGCCCAAGTAATCTTCCAAGCGGCTCAAAGGAGGCATGAACACATAGAGCTGTTGGCTTTGTCCGCCGTGGCTTTGCTCGGCCTGAGGTCCGTTGGCGCGTTGGGGGTCGCGCACCTCCACGCACACCGCGGTGCGGGTCAGACCCTTGGCCGACTGGCCTCTGGCGGGTGGCGAAGATGTCGCTGTTTTCAAAGGGGCTTGTGGCATTCGCCAGGCCGTCGGTAGCAAGTCGCGTGCAGCGTAAGGGTCTTGCTCCCAGTGATAAGGAAAGTCTGTGCTGTCCATCCAAGGCAAAGCGTCCAAAGGCAAGCGATAGCCCATGGGGGAGTCCCCGGGAATCAGGTACAGCCTTTCGTCGCGCAGCCACCAAGGACCAGTGCGCCAGCCTTGTTCATCCACTTGCAAGGGCAAGACGAAGCCCACGGTGGCGTCCAAGCCTTGACTGAAGATGCGGCGCAAACGAGCGCGTTCGAGTTCGTCGTCCAATCTCGAGTCGAAGGGGTCCACGTTGATGGGTAAGCGCCGTTCACGCCACAGGTAGTACCACGTGTCTTCGTGAGCCGCTTGGATGTGTTGGTCGTCCACGCCCAATTGCCGCGACAAGGTCTGAACAAATGCTTGGGCATCCGCGATGGTGTGTTGGGCAGCGTTCCGTTCGTCGGCCAGCAGCGCGGGGTTTTGCCAGCACGTCTCGCCATCGCTGCGCCAGCATATCGACAAGGCCCACCGAGGCAGTGGCTCGCCGGGATACCACTTGCCTTGACCCATGTGGAGGAAGCCCCCTTGACCGTAGGCGTCGCGCAAGCGGCCCATGAGTTCGGTGGCGTAGCCGCGTTTGGTGGGGCCCAAAGCCTCGGTGTTCCATTCGGGTGCATCGCGGTCACCCGTCGCCACAAAAGTGGGCTCCCCCCCCATGGTGAGTCGAACGTCGTGGCGTTGCAGGTCTTGATCAACGGTCTCGCCGAGGGCCAAGATGGCGGCCCATTGTGCTTCGCTGTAGGGCTGTGTCACACGTGGCGATTCGAAAATGCGTTGCACCGACATGTGGTGCTCAAACTCCACCTCGCAGGGGTCGACCCCGCCCTCGACGGGCGCAGCGCTGCCAGGTTCAGGGGTGCAGGCCAAGGGGATATGGCCTTCTCCGGCCAGCAGCCCCGATGTGGGGTCCAAACCGATCCAGCCTGCCCCCGGCAAATACACCTCACACCAAGCGTGAAGGTCGGTGAAGTCTTGTTCGGGCCCATTGGGTCCATCCATCGCCGCCACATCCGCTTTGAGTTGAATCAGGTACCCCGAGACGAAACGAGCCGCCAGACCCAAGTGGCGCAACAGGTTGACCAACAGCCAGGCGGTGTCCCGGCACGAGCCCAAGCGCAGGCTCAGGGTTTGCTCTGGCGTTTGCACCCCAGGCTCCAGGCGAATGGTGTAGCCGATGTGGGCATGCAGGGCTTGGTTGAGGTCGACCAAAAAATCCACCATGCGTTGGCGTCGGGTGGGAATGGTGGCTAAGTAGGCCTTGAACAGCGGCGTCAAAGGACCCGTCACCAAGTAAGGGGCCAGGGCCGCGGCATCGTTGGCGTCATAGCGCATCGGGAAATGTTCGGCTTGGGGTGCGAGGAAGAAGTCGAACGGGTTGTAGACCGCCATCTCCACGATCAAGTCGATTTCGATGCTGAAGTGTGTGGTGGCCTCGGGCAGGGTCAGGCGGGCCTGGTAATTGGCAAAGGGGTCTTGCTGCCAGTGAATGAAATGGTCAGAAGGCCCAACGGTTTGGGAATAGGACAACACCCGTGTGCGGCTGTGTGGAGCTGGGCGCAAACGAACGATTTGTGGACCCAGTTGGACGGGACGGTCGTACCGGTAAAGGGTACGGTGCTGCAGGGCGACATGAATGGCCATGGCGTGGTCTTTCGGCGTAGGAGCATCGGATGGCGAATGCAATGGAAGGGTTTCAAGCAAGACCTGAGCCAGCGGCCTTGGGCCTGTGGGCCTGGCCCCTGTCCGCCGTGGGTGGCGTCTGGTGGCAGTTACAGGCCACGGAACTCTGGTCCTTTTGGGCTTATGCCTGGGGCGTGTGCGTCGGTCTGGGGCTCTGGCTTTGCACCCAAAGGGTGCGCCGCGCACCAAGCCCGTGGCTGGCTTGGTGTTCGCTGGTGGCCCTGGCCACGTTGATGTGGGGTGTGACTGGGATGCGGGCCGTGGCGCACGATCAAGATCGCCTCAAACCCGACTGGGAAGGGCGAGACGTGGCGGTGCACGCTCGGGTGGTGGGGTTACCGGTGCGCGGCGACAACGCGTGGCGTTTGACCTTGGCGCTCGAGCAGGTCCCCGCGGGTGCCCGTTTGCCCTCTCGTGTGATGGTGCATTGGTATGCACACGGTGCACCGCTCCAAGCGGACGTGCGATCGGGCGAGCGCTGGGCCATGACCCTGCGCTTGCGCCGGGTCCATGGCGCGTCCAACCCCCACGGTTTTGACCGCGAGTTGTGGTTGTGGCAAGAAGGCGTGGGCGCCACCGGCTATGTGCGCAGCGGGCCGCGCGACCCGGCGCCGCAACGCTTGTCAGCCGCATCACCGTGGACGGTGGATGCGGTGCGTCAGGCGATCGTGCGGGCCATTGAGCGGCGCGTCACCGATGAACGTGCAGCCGGCATCTTGCGGGCCTTGGTGGTGGGTGAACAGGCCGCCATCGAACGAGAGGATTGGTCGATTTTTCGCATCACCGGGGTGGCTCACCTCATGAGCATTTCGGGCTTGCACGTGACCATGTTTGCTGCGTTGGCCATGGCGATCTTGCGACTGACCTGGCGCCAATGGGCTTGGGTTTGGCCTCAAGCCGTATGGGCTTGGCCCACGCCCACCGTGGCGGCTTGGGGTGGTGTGGCCTTGGCCACGGCTTATGCCATCTTGGCCGGATGGGGTGTGCCCGCGCAGCGCACGGTGTTGATGCTCGCGGTGGTGGTCGCATTGCGTTGGGGGGCACGCCGTTGGCCATGGCCCGTCGTGTGGGCGTGGGCCATGTGGGCCGTGGTGTGTTGGGATCCTTGGGCCTTGTTGCAAGCGGGGTTTTGGTTGAGTTTTGTGGCGGTGGCCATTCTCATGGGCAGCACACAGCCCGCAGCCCAAGACCTTGAACTTGTCCCCTGGTGGGTGCGGCTGGGGCGGTGGTGTCTGCAGCTGTGGCGCGAGCAGAGCCTCATCACCTTGGCCTTGGTGCCCATGACCGTGGTCTGGTTTGGTCAGGTGTCGTGGGTGTCGTTCGTGGCCAACCTGCTGACCATACCGTGGGTCACCTTGGTGGTCACTCCCTTGGCCATGTTGGGGGTGCTGTGGTCGCCATGGTGGGACTTGGCTGCTGCGTCGGTTTCGCTGATGGTCTGGTGGCTCGAAGCGATGGCACAGTGGCCTTGGGCCGTGTCCACTTGGGCGATTCCACCCACCGGCCTGGGTGTCTTGGCGGTGCTCGGTGGTGCGGTGGCGGTCATGCCTTGGCCGCTCGTGGTGCGCAGTGTGGGGCTCTTGGCTTTGCTGCCGGCACTTTTGTTCTCGCCAGCACGGCCTGCGGTGGGTGAATTTGAGGTGGTCGCTCTGGACGTGGGACAAGGCAGTGCAGTTGTGGTCCGCACAGCTCGCCACACCTTGCTCTACGACACTGGTCCCCGTTGGGGGGGCGATGCTGATGCGGGTCAATCGGTGGTCTTGCCCTATGTGTGGGCCATGGGCGAACGACTCGATGCCATCGTGGTGAGCCACGCCGACACCGACCACTCAGGCGGTGCATCGGCGGTGGCGCGAGCGTTTCCGCGAGCGCGCTGGCTGAGTTCCTACGATACCAACGAGCCGCGCCGCTGCGTGGCGGGCCAGCAGTGGACTTGGGACGGTGTGCGCTTTGAGATCGTACGCCCGTCCGCTTCGGACTATGGGCCGAGTGGCCAAGGGCGCTTGAGCAGCAACGCCATGAGTTGTGTGCTTTTGGTCGGACATGAGCGACGCCGTGTGTGGTTGGGTGGCGATATCGATGCGGACCGTGAGACCCGTTGGGCTTTGCAAAACCCCCAAGTGAGGGCGGATCTGATGCTCGCACCGCACCACGGCAGTGCATCGTCGTCCAGCCCGGTCTTGCTCAACACCTTGCAACCCCGCTGGGTTTTGGTGCAATCGGGCTACCGCAACCGGTTTGGCCATCCCTCGGGTGTGGTGACGGCGCGGTACGTCGAACGCGGCATCGCTTGGGTGGCCTCGCCCCAATGTGGTGCGGCCACGTGGCGCAGCGCGCACCCCGATGGGGTGGCGTGCCACCGTTTGGGCCACCAGCGTTACTGGCACCACCGTTGATCAGGATCAAACGCCGCCGTACCGTGCTTGGCCCATTAGTTGCTAAGCTGGTGGCAGGAGAGTTCGATCATGTTGACCCGTTTTGATGAGATGCACGCCACGCCCGAACAGGTGCGTGATCACTACGTTCGTTACGCCCAGTGGTTAGCGCAACAGCCCGAAGAGGTGATGGCCGCGCGGCGCGAAGAGGCTGAGGTGATTTTTCGTCGCGTGGGCATCACGTTTGCGGTCTACGGCGCCAAGGACGAGGATGGGGCGGGCTCTGAGCGGCTCATTCCCTTTGACCTGATCCCGCGCATCATTCCTGCCCACGAGTGGAGCTGCATGGAAGCGGGTTTGGTGCAACGCGTCACAGCGCTCAACCGATTCATCCACGATGTGTACCACGACCAAGACATCATCCGCGCCGGGGTGGTGCCGGCCGATCAAATTTTGCGCAACGCGCAGTTCCGCCCCGAGATGATGGGTGTGGATGTGCCGCACGGCGTGTACTCGCACATCTCGGGCGTGGACGTGGTTCGCGCGCCCAACGAGCAAGGCGAGGGCGAGTACTACGTGCTCGAAGACAACCTGCGCGTGCCCAGCGGCGTGAGTTACATGCTCGAAGACCGCAAGATGATGATGCGACTCTTCCCCGAACTCTTCAGCCAAAACCGCGTGGCGCCTGTGGCGCATTACCCCGACCTCTTGTTGGAAACCTTGCGCGGCGTCAGCCCCGCGCACACGGTGGAGCCCACGGTGGTGGTGCTCACGCCGGGCATGTACAACAGCGCCTATTTCGAGCACGCGTTTTTGGCCCAACAAATGGGCGTGGAGCTGGTCGAGGGACAAGACCTGTTCGTGAAAGACAACTTTGTCTACATGCGCACCACGCGCGGGCCTCGACGCGTGGATGTGATCTACCGCCGCGTGGACGACGACTTTTTGGATCCGCTGGCGTTTCGACCCGATTCCACACTGGGTTGCGCCGGATTGCTCGGCGTGTACCGCAGCGGCAATGTGACGATTTGCAACGCCGTGGGCACGGGTGTGGCCGACGACAAATCGATCTACCCCTATGTGCCCAAGATGATCGAGTTTTACTTGGGCGAAAAACCCATCCTGAGTAATGTGCCGACCTTCATGGGTCGCGACCCGGATGACCTGAAGTACATCTTGGCCCACCTCAAAGACCTGGTGGTCAAAGAGGTTCACGGCGCCGGGGGCTACGGCATGCTGGTGGGTCCGGCGTCCACCAGCGCCGAGATCGAGCAGTTCCGACAAGCGCTCTTGGCCAACCCCGAGGGCTACATCGCGCAACCGACCTTGTCGCTCTCGACCTGCCCAACCTATGTGGAGAGCGGTGTGGCCCCGCGCCACATCGACTTGCGCCCCTTTGTCTTGAGCGGCCAACAAGTCAAGTTGGTCCCCGGCGGTTTGACGCGCGTGGCGCTCAAAGCCGGCTCATTGGTGGTCAACAGCAGCCAAGGCGGCGGGACCAAAGACACCTGGATTTTGGAGAACTGAGATGTTGTCACGCACCGCCGATCATTTGTTTTGGATGTCCCGCTACACCGAGCGTGCCGAAAACACCGCGCGCATGCTCGATGTGAATTACCAAACGGCGTTGTTGCCACAGTCCGCGGCGGTGGCCCAAATGGGTTGGGAGGGCTTGCTGACCATCAGCGAACTCATGCCGCTTTACCGAGAGCGCCACGACGCGGTGACCCCACGCCAGGTCTTGGACTTCATGGTGCGCGACGAAAGCAACCCCTCGAGCATCGTTTCGTGTTTGCGTGCTGCCCGTGAAAATGCGCGGGCCGTGCGCGGCGTGTTGACCACCGAAGTGTGGGAGACCCAAAACCAAACTTGGTTGGAACTGGACCGCCAGCTCAAAGCCTCCTCGTTTGAACGCGATCCCAGTCCGTTCTTTGAGTGGGTCAAATTCCGCTCCCACCTCTCTCGCGGTGTGGCCATTGGCACCATGCTGCAAGACGAAGCGTTCCACTTCTACCGCATGGGCACGTTCTTGGAGCGTGCCGATAACACCGCGCGTTTGTTGGACGTCAAGTTCCACACACGGCCCAGTGATGTGATGGGACAGACCCCGATCGCCGATCTTGAATCGGTGCAGGACCACGATTTTTATCATTGGAGCGCCATCTTGCGCAGCGTCAGTGGCTTTGAGGTTTACCGCAAGGTCTATCGCGACGTCATCACGCCCGAGCGCGTGGCTGAGTTGCTCATCCTTCGCCCCGACATGCCGCGCAGTTTGGCCGCTAGCCTCAACGAGTTGGTCAACAACCTGCAGGTCGTGGCCAACGAAAGCTCCGACGAGACTTTGCGGCGAGCGGGCAAGCTCAAGGCCGATTTGCAGTATGCCCAGATCGACGAGATTTTGGCCAACGGCTTGCATGCGTACTTGACGCAATTTTTGGATCGCGTCAACGCGTTGGGTGCACGCATCAGTCGGGACTTCTTGGTGCCGGTCGTGCACTAGACTTTCCCTTGCATGAAACTCAACATCCAACACACCACCACCTTCGATTACACCCAGCCTTTGCTCTACGCGATGCAAACCCTGCATCTGTGGCCGAGCACGGGGCCAACACAAACGGTGTTGGGTTGGGGTCTGCACACCCCGGGCGTGTTGGATGGCTTGCCCGACGTCCTGGGCAACCGACTGCACAGCGTCTGTGTGACGGCCACGGCAGATCAACGTTGCCTGCACCATGAGATCCAAGCTCGCGGCGTGGTCGAGACACACGACCTGGCCCAATGGCAGGACGGTCCCAAAGCCTTACACCCAGCGGTATTTTTGCGTGCAGGGCCTTTGACCGAACCGGATACCGAGATCGCCGCTTGGGCCCGTGCGCAGCTGGCCACGACCGAGGTTTCGGTGGCCAACGCTGTGCAGCTGTGTCGGGCTGTGGCCGATCGGGTGCGTTACCAATCCGGTGTGACCGAGGTGCAAACCACCGCTGCACAAGCGTTTGCCGCGGGTTTGGGTGTGTGCCAAGACCAAGCTCATGTGATGGCGACAGCCGCGCGCAGCTTGGGCTGGTCGGCGCGGTACGTGAGCGGGTATTTTTGGGCGCTTAACGAACCCGACCTGGCCAGCCACGCTTGGGTCGACATATGTTTGTCCACAGAGAACGGCATTTGGCTGAGCTTGGACGTCACCCACCGCTGCCCCACCGACGAGCGTCACGTACGCTTGGCCGCTGGCACCGACTACGTCTCGTGTGCGCCGGTGCGTGGTGTGCGTCGTGGGGGTGGGGAAGAAACGCTCAGCGTGAGCGTGTCGATTGAGCCGCAGGTTTCGGCCTGAGTTTTTGAGCCTTAGCAGGCTTGTTTTTTTTGCTTTTGTTCGGAGCCGCAACTTGGGAAGATCGCGCGCGCTGAGCCTGTATGTGC
>CAZNWS010000005.1:0-9236 GCA_964576495.1 uncultured Hydrogenophaga sp.
GTATTGAATTCCGGAGACGCGCGATCCCGGCAAGATCGCCACCACCGTATCCTCGGGGGCGAAACCCAAACGCTGACGGGCTGCGACGCGGTCGGGCACCAGAGGAATGGTGTTGGCCAGTGGGTGGCCCACGTAGGTGCTGGCAATGCCGTGTTGAGCCAAGAGCTCAGGCTCAAACGGGAAGATGCACAGCACGTGGTCCACGCTGCGGCGGATGGTCTGCACACGCTCGGGACGCCAAGCCCAAATCGAAGGGCAGACAAAGTGCACCGTCTTGATGCCTTGGGCTTTGAGGTCGGCTTCCAAGGCGAGGTTGAAATCGGGCGCATCCACACCGATGAACACATCGGGCCTGGGGCCACTCAACAGGCGGCGCTTGAGTTCGCTGCGGATGCCGACGATTTCGCGGTAATGCCGCAGCACCTCCCAATAGCCCCGAACGGCCAGTTTCTGGCTCGGCCACCAAACGTCAAAACCTTGATCGGTCATGCGCGGGCCACCAATGCCCGCGGTTCGCAGCCGAGGCCAACGCTCAGCAAAGCCTTGCAACAAAAGCCCGGCCAACAGGTCGCCCGAGGTCTCTCCGGCCACCAGCGCAAAAAAACGTGGGTCCACGGTGCTTGCCGATGCTCAGCGAACGATGCCGCGCTGGCTGTTGGCCGATTGGTTCAAGAAAGCCAACATCTGGTCCACGTCCGCCGCCGATTCGGGAATTCGTGTTTTGAGGGCTTCAATGGCCTCGCACGACTGAGCCAAGGTCAGGCCATCGCGGTACAGGGCTTTGTGCATGGCCTTAACGGCAGAGATGCGCTCAGGCCCAAAACCGCGACGGCGCAGGCCTTCGAAGTTCATCGATCGCGCACCAGCGGGCTGCCCCTGACACATCACATAAGGCGGTACATCGGCGAACAACAAGGAGCACATGGCCGTCATGGCGTGTGCCCCGATGCGCACAAACTGATGCACCACCGTGAATCCGCCCAAAATCACCCAATCGTCGACTTCGACATGCCCGGCCAGTTGCGAGTTATTGGCAAAAATGGTGTGGTTACCCACCAGACAATCGTGCGCCAAATGGACGTAGGCCATGACCCAGTTGTCGTTACCCAAACGCGTGACCGCACCACCCGTGGGTGAGCCGATGTTAAAGGTACAAAATTCTCGAATGGTGTTGCGCTCGCCAATGACCAGTTCACAAGGTTCACCCGCGTATTTTTTGTCTTGGGGTATAGCGCCTAGGGAATTGAATTGGAAAATGCGGTTGTCGCGCCCTATGGTGGTGTGGCCTTCAATGACACAATGCGCACCGATGGTCGTTCCAGCATCGACCCGAACGTGTGGGCCAATGACGGTGTAAGGACCGACCGAGACCGACGAGTCGAGTTCGGCCTTCGGGTCAACCACTGCGGTGGGGTGGATCAAGGACACAGCCATCTCCTGCCCATTAAGCGATGGTGCGCATGGTGCACATCAACTCAGCCTCACAAGCAATCTCTTCGCCGACGCGAGTGGTGCCTTTAAATTTAAAAATACCCGCTTTCATGCGCTCCAGCGTAACGTCCATGACCAATTGATCACCCGGCTCCACGGGGCGCTTGAAACGTGCACCATCGATACCGGCAAAGTAGTAGATGGTTTTGTTGTCGGGGGTGACGCCCAAGGTATCAAACGCCAGCAGGGCCGCCACTTGTGCCATGGCTTCAAGCATCAGCACACCCGGCATCACAGGGCGATGAGGGAAGTGACCGACAAAAAATGGCTCATTGATGGTGACATTTTTCAAAGCCTTGATGGACTTTCCCTTCTCCACCTCGAGCACCCGATCGACGAGCAAAAACGGATAACGGTGGGGCAGTTGTTTGAGGATTTCGTGGATGTCCATCATGGCTCTGAAGATGTTGATAGATTGTTAGACAAAGACCGCTCTAGAGCGGCGAGGCGTTGGCGCAAGCGATTGAGCTGTTTGAGTGACGCCGCATTTTTTTCCCAGTTCACATTGTCGTCGATGGGAAAAATGCCGCTGTAGTGACCAGGCTGGGTGATGGAGCGCGTCACCACCGAGGCGGCAGAGATGTTCACCCGATCGCCCAGTTGCAAGTGTCCCAAGATGACCGCCCCACCACCGACCGTGCAGTGTGCCCCAATGGTGGCGCTGCCGGCCACCCCCACACAGCCGGCCATGGCCGTGTGGGCGCCGATGCGCACGTTGTGCCCGATTTGAATCAGGTTGTCGAGCTTCACCCCGTCCTCGATCACGGTGTCGTCGAGTGCACCACGGTCGATACAGGTGTTGGCGCCAATTTCCACATCGTTACCGATGCGTACCGCACCAAGCTGTTCGATCTTGATCCACTGTCCTTGGTGCGGCGCAAATCCAAACCCATCGGCACCGATCACAACACCCGAGTGCAGCACGCAACGCTCGCCCAAGCTGCAATCCTCACCGACAGTCACGTGCGGCGCCAAGCGGCTGTTTGCGCCAATGCGGGCACGGGGTCCCACCACGGTGTGCGCTCCCAAAACCACGCCATCACCCACTTGAGCACCCGCTTGAACCACCACAAATGGCCCAATGTCCACGCCTTGACCGATCTGGGCCATGGGGTGAATACGCGCGCTGTCATCGATGGATGGTGTGTGAGATTGGCGTTGCTGAGCTCGCCACCACTGGGTGAGGCGGGCAAAATACAGATAGGGGTCGTCGGTGACGATGCAAGGCCCACGCTCGGCCGCGGCAGTTTCTAATACTGGCGAGACAATTAGCGCCGCGGCTTGTGTGGTGGCGATGCGCGATGCGTACCGAGCATGAGAAACAAAGGACAAGGCATGAGCGTCAGCCGTCTCCAGCGGGGCCAAACGCGAAATATGCGACTGCCCGTCACCCACCAAGCGGCCGCCCAATGCGGCCACGAGCGAAGCCAAAGAAACCATGCTTACGCCTTACCCAATCACTTACCGCTGGCCATGCGCTTCATGACAGCGTCGGTGATATCCAGTCGAGGATTGATGTAAGCAGCCTCTTGAACAATCAAGTCGTATTTCTCCGCTGTCGCCACTTGTTGGATGCCCCGATTGATTCGTTCAATGAGCATCTGGGTTTCTTCATTTCGACGAAGACCCAGATCTTCCTGCAAAGTACGTTGGCGACGTTGCAAATCACGCTCTTGCTCGGCCAACTGACGCTGCATGGTGGCCCGTTGCGACTCGGACATGGTGGGTGCATCACGCTCGAACTTTTGAACAGCTGCCTGAAACTCTGCGCCTGCCGACTTAAGTTCTTTGTCGCGCTTGGAAAACTCTTGTTGCAACTTGGCAGTCGCTGCCTTGGCGGGCTCGGAGTCTCGTAACAAACGGTCTACATTCACCGCGCCGATCTTGACTTCCTGGGCATGCGCAGATGAGCACACCAAGGCCAAGCCCAAACCAGCCGTCAGTAACGTTTTCAACAAGGTTTTCATTAGAAGGATGTCCCGATTTGAAATTGAAAAGTCTGAAGGCGATCGCCATCTTTTTTAAGTATGGGCTTTGCCCAAGCGAAACGCAACGGGCCCACCGGCGAAATCCAACTCAGGCCAATGCCCACGGAAGATCGGAATTCTTCGGTTGAAAATTTTTGATGAATGCCGTTGTCATCTCCGAGCACGGTGCCCAAATCGTAAAAACCAAACAGACGTAAGGTCCTATCGTTACCCGCACCAGGGAAAGGCGTGATGAACTCAGCATTGAACTGAACCTTTCGATCACCACCCAAGTTGATGAAATTATCGGTTTCTTGTCCATTGCTATCCAGCGTATTGGACCGGCCACCAAACGATCCCTGCTCAAAACCTCTTACAGAGCCCAAGCCCCCGCCAGAAAAGTTCTTGAACAAAGGGAAATCTTTACCGTTTGAGCCCAGCCCCAAGCCCAACTCAGTGTTAAAGGCCAGTGTGTATTTCTTGGAAAGCGGGATGTATTGTTGGAATTGATAGCTCGTCTTCAAATACCGAACATCCCCGCCAATACTCCACTCGGCATTTAGGCGTTGCAAGCGCCCCTCGCTCGGAACGAGTGCGCTATCACGGGAGTCACGCCCCCAACCCAGGGTCAGAGGAATGGCTGCACTGGTTGAACCAAACTGCTCCGTGTAATCCCTGTAGGCAACAGGCAAACCGACACTGGTGCTGATTTCTATCTCCGTTTGCTCATAGCCTGCGCCCAAAAAGATCGTGTCGCTCTCACTCAACGGAACCCCAAAACGTACCGCTGCACGTGGCGTGATCAAACGATAACCCTCGCCTTGGGTGTTCAGTGGACTGCTGGTGGTATAGGAGAAATCGAACGATCGTGATACTCCATCGGCCGTGAAATAGGGGTCCGTGGTACTGATCACGGCTTGCTCATTAAAGTCGCTGGTATTGACATCAAAAGCCAAATAATTACCGGTACCAAAGACGTTTTCTTGACGAATACCCGCCACAAAAGACAACTTCTCAGATTGAGAGTAACCCGCACCCAAAGACAAATTACCCGTGGGTTTCTCAACAACCGTGAAGGTCAAATCGACTTGATCGTTCGTACCCAGCACCGGCTCGGTATCGATAGAGACTTCTGTGAAAAAACCCAGACGGTCCACCCGATCTCGGGACCGGCGGATGCGGTCGCCGTCATACCACGCAGATTCAAGCTGCCGGAACTCACGCCGAATAACCTCGTCACGAGTTTTGTTGTTGCCCGCAATGTTAATTTTTCGCACGTAGACCCGGCGCTGTGGTTGAGCCTGAAGCACAAACACCACTCGATTGGTATTGCGATCCATGCGAGGAGTGGCCTTGACTTGGGCGAATGCATACCCAAATTTGGCGAAATGTTCCGTGAAGGCCTTGACGGTTTGAGATACGTCTTCGTCGTTGTAAGCCTGTCCAACACGAACGGCGACCATGGACTTGAACTCTTCGTCTTTCCCCAAAAAGTCACCCTGCAACTCCACCGCTGAGACCACGAACCGATTGCCTTCGGTGATATTGACGGTCAACTCCATCTCGCTCTTGTTCGGTGATATGGCCACTTGCGTGGAATCAATCCGAAACTCCAAGAAACCGCGGCTCAAATAATACGAGCGCAAGGTTTCCAAATCGGCATTGAGCTTAGCGCGCGAGTAACGGTTGGCCTTGGTGTACCAACTCAGCCAGCCGCCCGTATCCAAATTGAACAAATCACGCAACGTGCGCTCAGAGAAAGCCTGCGCACCAACGATGCGTATGGATTCGATTTTCGCAACATCACCTTCAATGACACTGAAGTTCAAGTTGACACGATTGCGCTCAGCAGGGGTCACGGTGGTCACCACTTGCGCTGCGTACATGCTGCGGTTGAGGTATTGTCGTTTGAGTTCTTGCTCAGCGCGATCGGCCAAGGACTTGTCAAATGCACGGCCTTCGGCCAAACCAATGTCGCGCAAGGCTTTCTTCAGGACCTCAGCGTCGAACTCTTTGATCCCTGAAAAAGTGACATCGGCCACGCTCGGGCGCTCGAGCAATGTGATGACCAAAACATCACCCTCGACTTGCAAGCCCACATCAGCGAACAAACCCAAACCAAACAGTGAGCGAATCGCCGCGGTGCCTTTGTCATCGGTAAACGTGTCGCCAATACGAAAAGGCAAAGAGGCAAATACCGTTCCAGGTTCAACGCGCTGCAAACCTTCGACCCGGATGTCTTTTAGGGCAAAAGGCTGGACAGCCCAAGATGGCAAGGACATCAATGCGCCCATCAACCAAGAGGCGCGCCAAAATCGACCGAAGGCGCTGTAGTGAAATTTCATGAGGTTTTGCTCAGCCCAAGAGACGGGCGACGTCATTGAATAAGGCCACGGACATCAGGGCCAACAAGGTCATCACTCCCATGCGCTGCAAGCGTTCTAACCAAACTGTAGACACCGCACGGCCTGTGACAGCTTCCCAAAGATAATACATCAGGTGACCTCCATCGAGCACTGGCAAAGGCAGCAAATTCAACACCCCCAAACTCACGCTCACCAATGCCACAAACACCAGATAAGCCCCTAACCCCACACTCGCCGACTGACCCGCATAATCGGCAATCGTGATGGGCCCACTGAGATTTTTCAAAGATGCCTCTCCGATGAGCATGCGACCAAACATTTGCAAGCTCATCCAGGACACATCCCAAGTACGGTTCAAACCATGCAGCCAGCCTTCCCAGAGGCCATAACTGACCCACAAGGTCTCAGGTGTGTCGCCGATATAGGCTTGGATGCGTCCGCGCGGCGGTTCAACGCTGCGGTCAATTTCAGGGCTAACTTGCAGAATCATGCCCGCACCAGCACGTTCGATGCGCCAGTCTTGAGCCACGGCTGTCAATGCCCCCTGTCCGTTTAAGTAGCGAATGCGGTAGCGCAGGTCTTGCGCATCCAACACAGGCGTACCATTGACCGACAGCACACGATCCCCTGTTTGCAAACCCGCTTGAGCACCTGCCCCATCGGCCACCACATGTCCCATCACGGGTGCACTCCAAGGCGCTTCAATACCGATGCGCTCAAAGAGCGCCGCGTCAGCCTCTTTGGCTTGGAGCACCGACAAAGGTAAAAGCACCTCATGCGCTGAAGCGCTGGGAGAGGTGGCCACCCACAAGCGGACATCATGCCCATCCAAAGCGGCTTGGGTCAAAGCCCAACGCAAGTCACCAAACGACGTCACGGGCTGGGCCGTCGCTGAGTCAACAGCCAGTTGTTGGACCCATTGACCGCTGCGCAAACCCGCCTCGTGGGCCAGAGACGCTGGCGCTGGTGCAGACAATCTTGCCACGGGCTGCTCTTGCCCCATCCAAGCCACACAGGCATACAAAATCACGGCTGTCAACAAATTCGCAGCAGGACCAGCTGCCACGATCAAGGCACGGTTGCGTAAACGCTGTCGATTGAAAGCCAAATGCTGCTGCGCTTGGGGTACAGGACCCTCGCGCTCATCGAGCATGCGGACATAACCGCCCAGTGGCATGGCACCGATCACAAACTCGGTGGCATTCGGGTGACGTTGCCAACGCACCAAAGGTTGGCCAAATCCAATTGAAAACCTCAGCACTTTGACTCCACAGGCCACCGCCACCCGGTAATGCCCGTACTCGTGGATCACGATCAAACCACCGAGCGCCAACACAAAAGCCAGCAGGGTGATCATGTCAGTTCAACCACTGTTGGACTGCACCTTGGGCCGTTCGCCGAGCCAACTCATCCAAGGCCATGAGGTCATCCACGCCACCAATCGCTGGGGGAAGCACCATGGACAGGGTATGTTCGTTGACCGCGTGAATTCGGTCAAACCGCAAACCTTGATCTAAGAAGGCCGCCACCGCCACTTCGTTGGCGGCATTGAGCACCGCAGTCGTGCCCAGGGGGCCTGCCAAAGAATGCCAAGCCAAACCCAAACCAGGGAACCGCTTCGGGTCAGGCGATTCAAAAGTCAAAGCACCCAAGCTTGAAAAATCGAGACCTTTGGCGCCCGACTCGATGCGCTGGGGCCAAGACAAACCATACGCAATCGGGACGCGCATATCGGGCGTTCCCAACTGGGCGACCACCGAACGGTCCTGAAACTCCACCATGGAATGGATCACGCTTTGCGGGTGAATGACCACCTCGATGCGCTCAGGCGACATGCCGAAAAGGTGGTGGGCTTCGATCACCTCCAACGCTTTGTTCATCATCGTGGCCGAATCCACCGAAATCTTTCGTCCCATGCTCCAGTTCGGGTGTGCACAGGCTTCGCCGGGCGTGACCAAAGACAGTGTCTGCGGGTCACGCGTGCGAAACGGCCCTCCAGAGGCTGTCAGAATGATCTTGTTCACACGTTCAGACCATGTGCTGGGGTCCTCAGGCAAAGACTGAAAAACCGCCGAATGCTCGCTGTCGATGGGCAACAGCACGCCCCCACCCTCACGCACCGTCTGCATGAACAAACTGCCACCAACCACAATGGCCTCTTTATTGGCCAGCAAAAGCCGCTTGCCTGCACGCGCCGCCGACAAACTGGGCGGCAAACCCGCGGCCCCCACGATGGCGGCCATGACAAGGTCAACCTCAGGGTGGGCACTGACGTCACACAGAGCCTGCTCGCCGCTCAAGACCTCAACCTTCAACCCCTCGGCTTTCACTCGCTCCGACAAGGCTTGGGCGGCAGAGGCCTGGGTCATCACAGCGTATCGAGGTGAAAAGGCACGGCATTGGGCCAGCATCGGTTCTACTTGACTGGAAGCCGTCAGCGCGAAAACACGGAAACGATCGGGATGCCGAGACAGCACATCCAAGGTGTTCGTTCCGATCGACCCCGTAGAGCCCAAAACCGTGATGGTGGATATGCTCATCTTGAACTCACAATGCCACGAGCATCATGGCCAAGGGCAACACGGGCAACAAAGCGTCTACCCGGTCCAAGACACCACCGTGCCCAGGCAACAAACCACTGGAGTCCTTGATGCCTGCACTGCGTTTGACCAATGACTCGACCAAATCACCGACCACCGCCATGGTGGTCAAAAACACCAAAGCCAAGACCGATACCCAGGGCCCCAATCGCCACAGGTGAGTAAACAAACTTGGCTGGCTGCCGGGATTGACAGACTCCCAAAACAACCACAGTGAGGACAAGATCAATACGCCAAACAGGCCGGACATCGCCCCCGCCCACGTTTTACCTGGACTGACCAAAGGTGCCAACTTGCGCTGCCCCCAACGTTTGCCACCAAAATAGGCAGCCACATCGGCGGTCCATACCAAAGCCAAAATCGACAACAAAAAGACCCACCCTTGTAAACGGGCTTGCCACAACGCCGCGCCAGCCAACAAGATCAAGGCCAAGCCAAGACCATGCCGCATCACCACGGGCCAGTCGGTCCAGCGACTCACCCCTCGGGTCAGCATCCAAGTCGACAACAACACCCAAAACGCCGCGGCTGCCAGCCAAATGAGGCGCCAAGGCAATTCAGCACCTGCCCGCATGAGCCCTGCCAAAAGCAAAGCCACCACAGCACCAGAAATCAGACTCACAACAGCACCCAAACCTTGCATGCGCGCCCACTCCCAGCCAGCAGCAGCAATCAAGACCATGGTCAAGCCACCAAAGAAAACGGGTGAAGGATTCACCAAAGCTGGCAAGAAAACCGCCAGCAACAACACGGCCGTGATGATGCGTTGTTTAAGCATGTGAAGATTTGGGCTCCATGTCGATTTGTTCTGA
>CAZNWS010000005.1:9336-11777 GCA_964576495.1 uncultured Hydrogenophaga sp.
CGTCCACCGTAGTTAAAACAAACATTCAAAATCAAACGGTTGTTGGACGATGAACTTTGCTCAGCCTGCAACAATGACTCCACCACACGAGGCGATAAGCCTTCTTTGTCGCCAGGGAAATGCAACTGCACACCATTGGCCTGCAACTGGGGCACCTCTCTTGTGAGTGCCATGGCCATTAAGTCCATGAGCGCCCTCACCTCCTCAGCTGGGCGAGACCAATTTTCTGAAGAAAACGCAAAGACCGTGAGTATTCCGATCCCGCGATCCAAACAATAACGAACCGCTTTTCTTAAAGCCTCAACCCCTTGTTTGTGTCCCGCCACCCTTGGCAAAAACCGCTGCTTGGCCCAACGGCCATTACCATCCATGACGATGGCGACATGCCGGGGTAGAACGGAACCGTTGGTCGGGGTGCTTCGGGTCATGGATCCCGCTCAAACGGCCAATATGTCTTGCTCTTTGGAAGCCACCAAACGATCCACCTCCGCGATCATGCGGTCGGTGAGTTTTTGAATGTCTTCCTGCGAACGGCGCTCATCATCCTCAGAGGCCAATTTGTCTTTAACCAGTTTTTTGACCGCCTCGTTGGCGTCACGGCGCTGGTTACGCACGATGATTTTGGCGTTCTCCCCCTCGCCACGAACCACTTTGGTGAGCTCCTTGCGTCGCTCTTCGGTCATCGCCGGCATCGGCACACGGATCAAGTCGCCTTGCGACGATGGGTTCAAACCCAAATCGGACTCGCGAATGGCTTTTTCAATTTTGGCGCCCATGCCTTTTTCCCAAGGCGCCACGCCAATCGTGCGTGAATCCAGCAAAGTCAAGTTGGCCACTTGGGACAACGGCAACATCGATCCGTAGTACTCCACGTGAACCACGTCGAGCATCGCGGGGTTTGGGCGACCCGTGCGAACGCGGCTCAAACTGTTTTTGAACACTTCGATCGATTGAAGCATCTTGTTTTCTGCACCAGCGCGAATTTCTTCAATGCTCATACCAACTCCTGAAAAGGAAAACACCAACCCAAAGGATCAAACATGCACCAAAGTACCCTCATCAGCGCCCATGACAACGCTGCGCAATGCACCCGGCTTAAAAATAGAGAAAACCTTGACCGGTAGCTTTTGATCGCGGCACAAGGCAAAGGCGGTGGCGTCCATGACTTGCAAGTTTTTCGCCATGGCATCATCAAAACTGATGCTGGTGTAGCGTGTAGCCGAAGGATCCAACTTGGGATCGGCGGTATAGACACCATCCACTTTGGTGGCCTTGAGAACGACTTCTGCCCCCACCTCAGCCCCTCGCAAAGCTGCTGCGGTATCGGTGGTGAAGAAAGGATTTCCTGTGCCAGCAGCAAAAATCACCACTTTGCCTTCTTCGAGGTACTGTAAAGCCTTGGGGCGCACGTATGGCTCGACCACTTGGTCAATGCCAATGGCCGACATGACACGGGCAGTCAAACCAGCCTTGTCCATGGCATCGGCCAAGGCCAATGAGTTCATCACTGTGGCGAGCATGCCCATGTAATCGGCGGTGGCACGATCCATCCCCACGGAGCCGCCTGCGACGCCTCTAAAAATATTCCCGCCCCCAATGACCACCGCGACCTGGACACCCAAGCGCGTGACCTCCGCCACCTCTTCGACCATGCGTACGATGGTGGCACGATTGATACCAAACGCATCATCGCCCATGAGGGCTTCACCGGAGAGCTTGAGCAAGATTCGTGTGTAGGCTGGCATGAAATCCCCTGAGATTAAAAAAACCGAGCACGGATACAAGTGTATCGGCTCCACACACGACAACGGGCCTTCCGGCCCGCTGTCGTGACGGAGGGTCAGACCCCGCGATCAGGCCCCTTTGGCAGCGGCCACTTGGGCGGCCACTTCTGCGGCGAAATCGTCAACTTTCTTCTCAATGCCCTCGCCCACCACGAACATGGTGAAACCCTTGACCGAAGTGCTGGTGGCTTTGAGCATTTGCTCAACGGTTTGCTTGTCGTTCTTGACGAAAGGCTGGTTGAACAGAGACACCTCTTTGAGGTATTTCTGGACCGAGCCTTCGATCATCTTGGCTGCAATGTCGGCGGGCTTGCCGGATTCTGCCGCTTTGGCTTCAGCCACCGAGCGCTCTTTGGCCACCAACTCGGCAGGCACTTCGGCGCTAGACAAGGAAACAGGCTTCATGGCGGCAATGTGCATGGCGGTGTCTTTGGCGGCAACGTCGCTACCCTCAAACTCCACCATCACACCGATACGCACGCCGTGCAGGTAATTGGCCAACTGACCACCACCGCTGTAACGCTTGAAGCGACGGATTGTCATGTTTTCGCCGATCTTGCCGATCAAGCCTTTACGAACATCTTCCACGGTGGGCCCAAAGCTCTCCATGGTCAAAGGCAATGCAGACAAAGCCTCGACATCGGCGGGATTGCTTTT
>CAZNWS010000005.1:11787-17411 GCA_964576495.1 uncultured Hydrogenophaga sp.
TCACCACCAATTGGGCAACGTGGTTGCAAAACGCCATGAACAAGTCGTTTTTAGAAACAAAGTCGGTTTCGCAGTTGACTTCCACCAACGAACCCGTGTTGCCCTCAATGCAACTGACGATCACGCCTTCTGCAGTGACGCGGCTAGCGGCCTTGCCGGCTTTGTTGCCCAGCTTGACACGCAAAAGCTCTTCGGCCTTGTCCATATCACCATTGGCTTCGGTCAAGGCTTTTTTGCACTCCATCATGGGGGCGTCGGTTTTGGCGCGCAGATCGGCGACCATGCTTGCGGTAATAGCCATTTTGATTTCTCCAAGACCCCACTGGGGTCAAAACACAAATTGATGAGGGGCGATAAAACCCCACAGGTGTGAAAAAGGGGCTACTGGAGCCCCTTTTTCAGTGGGTGCCTGATTTAGGCTGCCGAGTCGACTTCGACAAACTCGTCTTTACCTTCAGCCACAGCAGACACCACCGTGTTCACAGCGTTCGCACGACCTTCGAGGATAGCGTCAGCGATGCCGCGAGCGTACAAAGCCACGGCCTTGGCCGAGTCATCGTTACCGGGAATGATGTAGTCCACACCTTCGGGGGAGTGGTTGGTATCCACCACACCGACCAATGGAATGCCCAATTTTTTGGCTTCGAGCACGGCAATTTTGTGGAAACCAACGTCGATCACAAAGATGGCATCGGGCAAGGCATTCATATCCTGGATACCGCCGATGTCTTTTTCGAGCTTTTCCATCTCGCGAGAGAAAGTCAACTGCTCTTTTTTGGTCATGGAATCGAGACCGGCTTCTTTTTGCGCTTGCATTTCTTTCAAGCGCTTGATCGAGGTTTTGACCGTTTTGAAGTTGGTCAACATACCGCCGAGCCAACGTTGATCCACGTAGGGCACGCCAGCACGACGAGCCTCTTGGGCCACGATGTCGCGCGACTGGCGCTTGGTGCCAACCATCAGAATGGTGCCGCGGTTGGCGCTGAGTTGGCGCACGTACTTAGCAGCCTCTTCGAACATCGGCAACGTTTTCTCGAGGTTGACGATGTGAATTTTGTTGCGATGACCAAAAATATAAGGGGCCATCTTGGGGTTCCAGAAGCGGGTCTGGTGACCAAAGTGGACACCGGCTTCCAGCATTTCGCGCATCGAAACGGACATGGTATTGACTTTCCAAAGGTTGGTTCTTAAATCCGACCCTGACTGAAGTCTTACCTTTTATGGGCAAGAAGCTCAGCACCTAGCGGGGCCGGTTTGCGATTTCGCCTTGCATCGACACCGATGTGTAAAAAAACTCATCAGTACTGCAAAGCCATTCGATTATAGCAGTGACAATACGACCTCATTCCCCATGACCAACCTGCCCTCACCCATCACCTGCCACAGGAGAACGATTTAAGATGAACATCGCCATCATTGGTGCTGGCGTTACTGGCGTGACCCTTGCTCACACCCTACAGCGCGATCAACACCAAGTCCACGTGTTCGAACAAAGACAAACGGCCGCCGAAGAAGCGAGTTATGCCTGCGGCGGACTGCTTTCTGCAGGCTGGCCAAGCCCCTTGGCTGCACCAGGCATGGCGTGGGATTTGTTGTACCCAGGCTCATCCCCCACAGCCATTCGACTTGGCCAGTGGCTTCGCCCCAAGGACACGACTTGGCTGATGCGGTGGTGGATGCACACCAACAAAAAAGCCTATGCCGCGCAACGAAGCGCCGCTTTGTCCTTGACACAGCTCAGCCAAAGTGAAATGTCAAAGACGCAAGCTGAACTCAACCTGGAATACGAAAACACCGAAGGGTTGACGGTATTGATCCGCAGTGGCCACGACCGCGAGCGGCTGGAACCTTATATGAAATGGCTCGTCGATGCAGCCATTCCGCACCAAGTGGGCAGTCGTGATGGGGCCTTGGAAAAGGAGCCTGCACTCAACCCTCAAACTCGGCTACACACCGCCATTCACTTACCCAAAGACAGCGTGGGTAACTGTCGTCAATTCACGGCTGCGCTTAAAAATGTTGTGCAACAAAATGGCGCTGTTTTTTCGTTTGGCCACACCGTGCAAGCCATTCAACCCCGAAACGGCGGTGTTGCCTTGGTTGTTCTGAACCACAAAGGCGAGGTTGAAACGCTCACCCAATTTGACGCTGTCGTTCTGTGTTCGGGCGTAGCCAGTGCGGGCTTGCTTCGCCCCTTGGGCATCGAGCTGCCTTTGCGCAACTTACGGTCTCATTCGTTGAGTGCCAACTTGCGCAACCCCATGGACGCACCTCAGTCGGGCGTCATCGACAGCGTGCACAACATTGGCATCACCCGCCTGGGCCAACGCGTTCGCATCACGGGTGGCCAAGAATTGGGTGGCTCAAGAACGGCTCATAACCCTAGCGTGCTCAAACAGTTATATGCGGCTTTGTTTGATTGGTTCCCAGGATCGGCACAGATGAACAGCATCCAGACCTGGTCGGGTCAAACACCCGTATTGCCCGATGGTCTACCCGCCTTGGGGGCCACTCATGTTGCCGGCGTTTGGCTCAACTTGGGTCACGGTCTTCGAGGCTGGAGCATGGCCAGTGGCAGCGCCCGTGTGCTGGCCGACCAATTGGCTCAACGCAAATGTGCCATCGACACGCAGCCGTTCAGCATCAACCGCTGGGCTCGTGGCCAATAAGTCGGGAGGTGCAACCTGCTCAGCTCAGCAGCATGAGACCGATTTGAAGCAGCACAACCAATACCAAAATCGACAAGTCGACCCCGCCGACCAAGGGTACCCAACGACGAATTGGTCTCAGGCATGGGCCACACAAACGATCCAAAGTGCCCAAGATTGGGGCATCGGATCGGGTCCATGAAAGAATGGCATAAGCCAATAACATGAACATCAGCGCCTGCAACGCCGTGCGCAACAAAAACTGAAACGCCATGGCCACGATGGCCACCCAGATCGTGATGGGCGATGAAACCGTAGCGCCTGCACTCAAACTGAGCATCAGCCAAAGTCCCGCGTATGCCAAGCTCAGCAAAACCGCCGCCATCCAGCTACCCCAGTCGGCCTGGGATTGCAAAATTCGTTTGGGCAAGATGCCTCGCACAGGTTTGACCAACCAATCGGTCACCGCCATAGCAAACACCCCGGGTTGTTGTGTCAACTTAACCTGCAACTGATTCATCCACACACGCAGCAAAGCGGCACCCACCAAGATGAAAAACACCGTGTCCAAAACAAAGAGAGCAATGCGCATGGGTGAATCCAAGACAGAAAAAACGGCTATTGTCCTACGAACCTGTGATGGATCAGCGCCGCGCTTTTTTCGAAGATGTTCCGCGTGCGGCTTTGGCGCCCGTGGCTCGACCAGTCTTCTTACCAGACTTCACTTCGGTCGCTTTGCCCTTGGCAGTGGATCGGGCTCGCCCGGACCGGGGTGATGGGCTCGAATCATCCACCTCTTTTCCCTTGACCTTACCTTTGCTCGATGAGGTGCGCAACGGTGCCAATTCGCCATGAGTGACCAAGCGAAAGTCGATACGACGACCGTCCAAGTCCACACGACTGACTTGCACATCCACACGCGAACCCAAGGCGTAGCGAATACCTGTGCGCTCCCCGCGCAGTTCTTGGCGAGCCTCATCGAAGCGGAAGTACTCACCACCCAATTCGGTGATGTGAACCAATCCTTCGACATACATGGCATCGAGGGTGACAAACAAACCAAAGCTCGTGGCCGATGTCACGACACCGCTGAACTGTTCACCTAAGTGTTCGCGCATGTATTTGCATTTGAGCCAAGCCTCGACGTCACGGCTGGCTTCGTCGGCGCGGCGCTCGTTGGCACTGCAATGCAAACCAGCCGCCTGCCAGGCCAACGTGTCGGCAGAGGGCTTTTTCACTGGCTTGTCGCTCGGCGGCTTGACCCGGCTGGCCAGACGCTTGCCGAGCTTGGCGTGCGCCTCGCCGGGGGTGGGTAAAGCGGGCAACTGATAACGCTGGCTGAGCAAAATGGCTTTGATCACCCGGTGCACCAATAAATCGGGGTAGCGGCGGATGGGGCTGGTGAAATGCGTATAAGCCTCGAACGCAAGACCAAAGTGACCGTTGTTTTCGGGCGTGTAAATCGCTTGTTGCATGGAGCGCAGCAACATCGAGTGAATTTGCTGTGCTTCAGGGCGCTCCTTGGTGGCGGCTGCTATGGCTTGGAATTCGCGCGGGTGAGGTCGATCGCTGATGCCTTGCATCACGCCCATGGCCTTGAGGTAATTGCGCAAAGTCTCCAGCTTTTCAGGGGTGGGGCCCTCATGCACGCGAAACAAGCCCACGTGCTTGCCTTGCAAGATGAAGTCAGCCGAACACACGTTGGCTGCTAGCATGGCTTCTTCAATCAGCTTGTGGGCTTCATTACGCGTGCGAGGCACGATTTTTTCGATACGCCCAGCTTCGTCGCACACGATTTGAGTTTCGGTGGTTTCAAAATCCACCGCGCCACGCACTTGGCGCGCCGCCAGCAAAGCACGGTAAACCTCATGCAAATGCAAAAGGTGTGGGACCAATGACTTTCGGTGCTGCGCCTCGGGACCACGGGTGTTGGACAAAATCGCTGCCACCTCGGTGTAGGTGAATCGGGCATGACTGAACATGACCGCCGGGTAAAACTGGTAGGCGTGGACCTCACCTTTGGCCGTGACCAGCATGTCGCAGACCATGCACAAACGCTCCACGCCAGGGTTGAGAGAGCACAGACCGTTGGAGAGTTTCTCGGGCAACATGGGTATCACGCGACGCGGGAAATACACCGATGTGGCTCGATCGTAGGCGTCAACGTCAATGGCTGAGCCAGTTTGTACGTAATGACTGACATCGGCAATCGCCACCAACAAGCGATAGCCTTTGCCGCGCCCGACCTTGGCGGGTTCGCAATAAACCGCATCATCAAAGTCGCGCGCGTCCTCGCCATCAATGGTGACCAGCGGCACGTCGCGCAGATCCACACGTTGGTGATGATCACTGCTGCGAACGTGATCGGGCAGTGAGCGAGCTTGCGTCAAGGCTTCGTCCGAGAACACATGCGGCACACTGTATTTGCGGACCGCGATCTCGATCTCCATACCAGGGTCATCGATTTCACCCAGCACTTCTTTAACACGACCCACAGGCTGACCATACAAGGCCGGTGGCTCCGTCAACTCAACGACGACCACTTGACCCGCCTTGGCCGAACCAATACCGGACTTAGGCACCAACACGTCTTGTCCGTAACGTTTGTCTTCCGGAGCCACCAACCAAATGCCGCTTTCTTGCAGCAAGCGGCCAATGATGGGCAAGTCGGGGCGCTGAACGATCTCAGTGACGCGGCCCTCAGGACGACCCTTGCGGTCTTGTCGAACGATGCGAACCTTAACGCGATCTTTGTGCAAAACCGCCCGCATTTCGTTGGGCGGCAAATAGATGTCGGGCTGCCCGTCATCACACACCACAAAGCCATGTCCGTCACGGTGACCCGAGACGGTGCCTTCGATTTCTGCCATCAGGCTGCTGTTTTGATTCACTTTATCTGCTAAAATTTCGTTTTTCCTGAAATGCCCAGGTGGCGGAATTGGTAGACGCACTAGTTTCAGGTACTAGCGCTGAGAG
>CAZNWS010000006.1:0-16852 GCA_964576495.1 uncultured Hydrogenophaga sp.
CGTCAACCCAAGTAACTGGGCAGCCAAGTCGCCAGAGCAGGGAAGACGATCAAAAGTGCCACCAAGAACATGGAGCACAAGATATAGGGAATGGCCGCCAAGTAGATTTCGCGCATGGTGGTGCCTGCTGGCGCCACACCTTTCATCACGAACAACAGCAAGCCCAGTGGGGGGGTGGAGAAACTGATCTCCAAGGCCAGCAACACCACGATGCCAAACCAAATCAAATCAAACCCCAAGGATTGGGCCAAGGGGAAGAAGAAAGGTACGGTGAGCATCATGATGGAGATCTGCTCCATGAACGTGCCCAAGATCAACAACACCGCGAAGATCGCCAGCAGCATGTAGATGGGTGACAAGTCAAAACTGGTGGACCACTGGATCAGGCCGCTGGATGCCCCGGAAAATGCCAACAGTTGGCTGAAGGTGGCTGAGCCAAAGACGATCAAAAACGCCATCAAAGTCACCTTGAGCGACCCTGTGACTGAAAGCTTCCATGCTTCCCAAGTCAAACAGCGGTATATCAGTCCCAACACGATGACTGACAAGGCACCAAAAGCCGCGGATTCTGAAGGGGTGGCCCACCCCATCAGCAGCATGGCCACCAAGAAAGCCATCACCGCCACCATGGGCACCACATCGGTGAGCAGCACCCGCAGCTTGGTGCTCCATGGAACGGCTGGCACGTCGTAAGACGGCGCTGCCGTGGGGTCTATCCGTGTCTGAACCCACACCATGACCAGGTAGAGCGCGGCCAACAGCAAGCCCGGCAAGATGCCAGCCAGCAACAAGGCGCCAACATCGATTTTGGCCAGGGTGGCGAGTAAGACCGCCAATGCCGAGGGTGGGATGATGATGGCCAAGCCGCCCGTGCCCAAGATGGGGCCAATCGCCATGTGTTTTTTGTACCCGCGACGGACCATCTCAGGGACCAATACAGAACCCAGCAAGGCGGTCGAACCCATGGAGGACCCGCTGACGGTGGCGAAGCCGGTGCCACCGATGACGGTGACATACGACAAGCGGCCGGGCACTTTGCCCAACAAAAGATCGATCGCATTGAACATGCGCATGCCCAAGCCCGTGCGAAAAAACAATTCCCCCATCAGCAAAAACAAAGGAATCGGCACCAAGCTGAAGCTGGATAAAGACCCAAAACCGTTGCTGAGGATTTGAATGATTCCATTGCCACCGCCCATGAAAATCCAAGCGCCTACGATGTTGGCGCCCAAAAAGGTCAATGCGATCGGCATGCCGGCGATCATCAAGACCACCACCATGCCCAGCAAGAAGGTCAGAGCCCAATACCATTCCATCATTCGTTCACCCCCGCAACGCCGCTGTGCAACAAGGTAGGGCCAAAGACCATGCGTAAAAATTCGACTGTCAACAAGCCAAAACTGACGGGGAACGCCAGGCTGAGGATCCAAGATGGAAAGAAATAGGCGCGCACATCGAAATCGCCGCGTTCCAAATTCATGCTCACCAATTCAACGCCTTTGTAGGCCAAGACCGCACAAATCAGTGCGGTGAGCAAAGACACGCCACGGCTAAACCAAGGCAGCACGCGACCGGGCAGGATGGCCGTCAACATTTCAATGTGCACATGGCCACGTTGATGCACCAACCATGGGGCACCAAGCAGGGTCATGTAGTACATGCCGTATTCGGTGGAGAGAAACAGCCAGGCCCATGACTGCATGCCCAAGTTGCGCTGAATGACCGAAATCACCACCGCCACCATGATCCAGACCAACGTCAGCCCAGATAAAAAAGCCATGGCTTGCAAAAAACGTTCGTAAGCGGCGACAAAAGTGCGCATGAAAAGTCCTTTAAAACAAAGGGGCGCCTAGCGCCCCTTTGTGTAGGGTCATTGCTTATTGAACAGCGAGATCAAACGATCGTAGTTCTTCAAGCCATCGGGGTGACGCTCCATCTGAGTGCGCATGCGGTTCCAGGTGGCTTCACGAGCGGCCTTGGAGAAACGGTCGGCGGCGGGGCCTTGCAGTGAAACAATTTTCATGCCGGCCGCCACCATCTCTTGTTTCTGCTTGTTGCCCAAGTCGATGAAGCGCTGAGCGGTTGCGCGCTCGTGCTCAACGGCAACATCTTGCAAAACCTTTTTCGCGGCTGGGCTCAGGCGGTTCCAGCGTGCCATGTTGACGATGACGCCCATGTCGGTCGAGAAGAAGGCGGGCTCAATGCGGTACTTCAAAAAACGGTCCCACTTCAGGTCGTTCAAGCCAATTTGGGTCCAGCCAGTGGCGTTGACCACGCCACGCTCCAAGCCCGCGTAAACCTCTGGTGTTGGGATGCTCACAGGCTGTGCGCCGAGTACATCCTTGAAGAAGGCGTCGTACACAGGGTTAGAGCGCAGGCGAAGTGTGGATACATCCAAATTGCCTTGAGCGTCCAGTTTGGGTTCGTTCACGGTGTAGAGGTTGTAGGAAATGCCGCTGTCGAACCAGCCGAGGTAATACACCCCCATCTTTTGTTGATGGATCTGGTTGAGCAGATCAATGCCACCGTTGCCACGGGCGTGAATGGCATTGGTGTTGGAGGCGACCAGTGCGTCGCGTTCAGGGACGGTGCCGCCGTAGAAGCTCGCAGCGGTGTAAGCCATGTCCACCACACCATTACGAACCGCGTCGGGTTGTTGGGGCAAGCCAATCACCTCGGGTCCACCACGGACATCGATTTGCACGACGCCGGCACCCTTTTCGTTCACTTTCTTCACGAACTCCAAGAAGCTTTGTGTGTAGATCAAAGAGGGTGCAAAGGCATGCACCGCAGAGATACGCTCCACCGCGAGCGCGGGTGTGGCGCTGGCCAAGGCAACCACCAAACCAAGTGCAGTCAAAAGTCGCTTTTTCATACCATCATCTCCATTTAAAGAACAAACAAACCGGTGATACACCGATCAAGGGGACAACCAAGGAACATGCGTTAAGCGAGACCGATGGAAGCGGTCAATTTCGTCTTTCATGCTCAAAGTCAAGGCAATGTCGTCCCAACCATTGAGCAGTTTTTGTTTCCAATGAGACTTGATGTCAAAAGGCACCGTGAGTTCGCCCAGTCGAAGGGTCTGCGCGGCCAAATCCATGTGACAGGGCAAACAACGATGTCCCAGGACGTCCAGCAATTGTTCGGCATGGGCCTCACTGACGATGGCGGGTACCAGGCCATTGTTCACCGCGTTGGCAGAAAAAATGTCGCCAAAGCTGGGTGCCACCACGCACCGAAACCCATGGTCAACCAAGGCGTAAACCGCGGCCTCGCGTGAAGATCCGGCGCCGAAGTTGTTGCGGCTCACCAGGACCACTGGGGGCGATTCATGGGGCGCGTTCAACGGCCATTCGGCTTTGAGCTGCCCAGAGTCGTCGCGGCGCAAGTCGTGCAACAAAAATTGCCCGTAACCCGCTGAGCGCGGTGTTTTCATGAAGCGCGCTGGAATGAGTTGGTCGGTGTCCACATTGGTCAAGGGCAGTGGGCAGCCTAGGCCTTGAAGGTGCTGGATGGGTTGTGTCATGCAACCTCCCCCAATTCGCGGACATCGATCAGATGGCCGGCCACAGCGGCGGCAGCGGCCATGGCGGGCGACATCAAATGCGTTCTTGAGCCTTGACCTTGGCGACCTTTGAAATTGCGGTTGGTGGTGGAGGCGCAGCGTTCACCGGGGGAAAGCAAATCTCCATTCATGCCCACGCACATGGAGCAACCAGGTTCGCGCCATTGGAGTCCTGCATCCAAGAAAATGTGATGCAGGCCTTCGGCTTCTGCTTCTCGTTTGACTTGCTGTGAACCCGGCGAAACAAAGCCAGGCACTTGTGAGCGACGACCACGCAAGACCTGGGCTGCCTCACGCAAGTCGCTCAAGCGTGCGTTGGTGCAAGATCCGATGAACACTTTGTCGATTGACAACCCCATCAACGGTTGACCCGCCTGGAGGCCCATGAAGTTCAGGCTATCGGTGATTCGAGCGGCTTGTGCTGGCGATGTGGCTTGCGATGGGTCGGGCACGCGCCCGCCAATGGGCAGAGCCTCTTCCGGAGAAACACCCCAAGTCACATGGGGTTGGATGAGGCGGGCGTCAAAGGTCTCGGTGCGATCAAACCGAGACTCGGGCGTGCTGGATAAGCTCAGCCAATATTGCGCCGCCGCTTCAAAGGCTTCACCGGTGGGAACCCCTGGCCGCCCCCTCAGCCATTCCACCGTGGTGGTGTCGGGTGAGACCAGCCCGCAACGCGCGCCGCCCTCGATCGACATGTTGCACAAAGTCAGCCGCGCTTCCATGGGCAAAGCTCGGATGGCTGGGCCGTCGTACTCGATGGCGTAACCGCGCGCACCGTCTGCACCCAATTGCGCGATCCAATACAGGCAAATGTCCTTGGCTGTAACGCCGTTTGCCAATTCGCCGTTGAGTCGGATGCACAGGGTTTTGGGGCGGGCTTGCCACAAGGTTTGGGTAGCCAACACATGGGCGACTTCAGAAGCGCCAATGCCGAACCCCATCGCGCCCAAAGCGCCGTGGGTGGAGGTGTGACTGTCACCGCAGACCACGACCATGCCGGGGTGCGACAAGCCTTGCTCAGGACCGACCACATGCACGATGCCTTGACGTGCATCGTTGAGGCCAATCAACGGGATGCCATGGCGTTGGGTGTTGGTGTCGAGTGTCTCAACCATGCCCATGACCGATGGGTCCATCGCCACTGAGCCATCGCGAACCGTTGGAACGTAGTGGTCGGCCACGCCAACGGTTAAAGCAGCTTGTGCGACCGTTAAACCGCGTTCAGAGAGTTGGCTGAACGCGTGAAAAGAGCCTTCGTGCACGTAATGGCGATCCACCCACAGCAAGCTTTCTCCGGATCCGTTGGTGCGGATCTCATGCTCCGCCCAAATGCGGTCAAAAAGAGAATGCTGCCGATTCATGAAAAGCGAACCTCACCATCAAATGTCTTATTGATAGAACAAATTCAGTGTAGCAAAAGGCTTTTGGCTGTCAACTCATTTGGCGCGGCTGGACCGCCCCGGATTTACCCTAACCCCGCTTTTGCCCCGGATGGGTTTCCAGAAGTGATCACCACGGCCGCTGTCTCGGGCCAGATCCACTTGGATGCGGTAGCGATCAGGGCGGTAAAGGGCTTCGAGCAACTCAACGCCACGGCCTTTTTCGTCGTACACGACGCGGGTGAGCGAAATCAGGGGGGAGCCTTGTGCCAAGCCCAGCGCTTCGGCGATCGTGGGAGAAGCCAAAACAGCGGTGATGGTTTGTGTGGCGCGGTGGATCTTCACGCCACTTCGTTCCAGCAAGGCGTACAAAGGGGTTCTGGCCAAATCCGATTCGTCATAGGACTGAGCCACCCGGTCGGGAACGTGGGTGGTCAGGTGAGAGAAGGGTTGGCCAGCGGTGGAGCGCACGCGAACCGAATACTGGACCCGTTCACCGGGAACCAAATCCAACTTTTCTGCAACGAACGTGCTGGCAGGTATGTAGGCGAATTCCAGCATGCGAATTTGCGAATCCTTGCCCATGCGCACGATGTGCGGCAATAAGTTGGAGACATCGGCGGTGATGACCGTGGAGGACATGGTTGGGGCTTGAACCAGCGTGCCCATGCCAGGCTTGCGCGAAACGAGCCCCTGATCCGATAGTTCGGAGAGAGCCCGCCGGACCGTCACGCGCGAGACACCAAATTGCAGGGCCAGTTCGTTTTCGCTGGGTAATTTTTGTCCTGGTGCGAAGTGACCTCGGGAAATGGCGTCTTTCAAAAAGACATACAAGCGCTGTGACTTCAAACCCGCAACTTGCATAAACACCTCATGTTTAGTATGTTTATTGATAATACATTTACTTGGTCTGCATGGTATAGTTTTTTTTACCAAAACAGGAGACATTCATGTCACTCCCTCGTGAACCGGATCAAGTGGTTCGGCTTTTTTTGGATCTCATGGAGAGGCGTCAATTGCCGCAAGCGCAGGCCTTGTTGGCGCCGGATTTCACCATGACCTTCCCGGGCAACGTCAGCCCACCCAGCTTAGAAGCGTTGGTGGAATGGGCCAAGAATCGTTATCGATTTGTTCGCAAAACCTATGAGCACGTGGATGTATCGACCTCAGTCGACGGGCTCAGTGTGGTGCACTGTTCGGGCACGCTGAGTGGAGAGTGGTTGGACCAAACGCCGTTCGAGGGTATTCGTTTTATTGATCGTTTTGAAATTCGAGAGGGACTCATTCAGCGGCAATCGGTTTGGAACGACATGGCTTTGTTTGCCCCTCCTCAAACCTGAACGAAGAGCTCAGCATGCACACTTTGACATCTGTTTCCTTGTTGGACCGTCTCCAGAAGCCCGATATTTTGATTGCTCCGGGTGTTTACGACGCCTTAGGGGCGAGCTTGGCAGAACAAGCGGGGTTTGAAGCCTTGTACCTCTCGGGTGCGAGCTTGGCCTATTCGCGATTGGGTGGGCCAGACATTGGTTTGTTGGGTTTGTCCGAAGTCTCAGATTCATTGCGTCACATCCGCGAGCGGACCCGCGCATGGTTGTTGGTCGATGCCGACACAGGCTTTGGCAACGCCATCAACGTGATGCGAACGGTACGCGTCTTAGAGGCTGCTGGCGCCAATGCCATCCAGTTAGAAGATCAAGACTTTCCCAAGCGTTGTGGGCATTTAAAAGGGAAATCCTTGGTGTCTTCGCAGGAAATGGTGGGGAAAATCCGTGCGGCCTGCGATGCCCGCCAACGCGCCGACACCTTGATCATTGGACGAACGGATGCGGTGGCCGTTGAAGGTATGCAAGCTGCCATGGATCGGGCTGAGCATTATGTGCAAGCGGGTGCGGACATCCTGTTTGTCGAGGGCTTGCGAAGCACCGAACAGATGCAACAAGTGATGGGGCGATTCGGGCAACGATTGCCCGTGTTGGTCAACATGGTGGAAGGCGGGGACACACCGCTGCAATCGGCGGCGGTGTTGCAATCCATGGGTTTTTCCTTGGTGATTTTTCCGGGTGCCCTGGCGCGGGCTTTTGGGCGCATGGCGCAAAGTTTTTTCGCCAGTCTCAAAGCCCACGGCAGCACCGACCCCTTCAGGGCGCAGATGCTGGATTTCACCGAGCTCAATGCTTTGTTGGGCACGCCCGACGTCTTGGCGCTGGGGCAGCGCTACAGCCCCGAATCCATCGGCACATCATCCACGCAATCCAAGGAGACACCATGATCACATCCGACAAAACCGCACGGCAGATTTTTGAGGAGGTGATGGCCAACCCCCAACGTGCGGCGTTTGGCTTTGGCCAGAAAGCGGTTCTGGTCAACATCGACTTTCAGAAGGCGTATACGCGCACCGATTTGTTCAAAACCGCTTACGAAACCGATCCGAACCAGATTGCCTACGTCAACGACTTGGCCCGTGAATTTCGGCGTTTGGGTTGGCCGGTGGTGTGGACCAATGTGGCCTACATGACCTCTGGCGAGGACGCAGGCGTTTGGGGCACCCGCACCAACACCCCCGATTCCTTGCAAAACATCCATTACGGCTCGGAGCGTGCCGAATTTGACGAGCGCGCAGACATCAACCGTGAGCGCGATGTGTTCTACACCAAACGCATGCCTTCGGTGTTTTTTGAAACGCCGCTGGCTTCTTTGCTCACTTGGCATCGGGTGGACACTGTGATCTTGACGGGCGGCTCGACCTCGGGCTGTGTGCGCGCCTCGGTGGTGGACAGCTTGTCACACGGCTACCGAACCATCGTCCCAGAGGAGTGTGTGGCGGACAAACACGAGAGCTACCACTTCGCCAACTTGACCGACATGGCGCTGAAGTACGCCGATGTGCTCAAGGTTCAGCAAGTCAAGGACTGGCTGGCGCGTCAGTCAGCTCGTTCGTCTTGATCGAACAGAGAAAAAGGAGTGCGCATGAAAGCCCATCCTGGTTTGTACGATTACTGGCCTTATGAAAATCGCCCAGCCATCCGTTGGCCCAATGGAGCCAAGGTGGCGTTTTGGGTGGCTCCCAACATTGAGTTTTACGAGCTCGATCCGCCCAACAACCCGCAGCGCAAACCGTGGCCCAGTCCCCACCCCAGCGTGCCGGCTTACAGCATTCGCGATTACGGTAACCGGGTCGGACACGAGCGGCAAATGGCTTTGCTCGACAAATACGGTGTCCGCGGTTCGATTTCTTTGTCGACGGCCCTGTGTGAGCATCACCCCGAGATCATTCAGATGTGCCGCGAACGTGATTGGGAGTTTTTTAGCCACGGCATTTACAACACCCGCTACACCTACGGCCTGTCTGAGGTGCAAGAAAAGTCGATGATCAAAGATTCGATTGAGACGATCTATCGCCACACCGGTCAGTTCTGTGCGGGCTATTTGGCGCCGGCGCTGTCTCACTCAGAGCACACCATGGATTTGTTCTCTGAGGCGGGTTATGAACTTTTTGGCGAGCAGGCGGCGTTCTACACCTGCGATTTGTTTCACGATGATCAGCCCACGCCGGTGCATGTGCGCAGCGGCCGCAAATTCATTTCCATGCCCTATTCATTGGAGATGAACGACACCATCGTGTACGCCGTGAACAAGGTGGAGCCTCGCCAATACCTCACCATGCTCAAGCGGCACTTTGATCGCCTCTACGCCGAAGGCGCTCAGTCGGGGACAGTGATGTGTATTCCCACCCACAACTACCAAGTGGCTTGCCCTCACCGCATGAAAGCTTTTGAAGAGGCCTTGGACTACATCACGGGACACCCCGATGTGTGGGTGGCCACGGGTCGGGAAATCGCCGAATACTACTTGGCGCACTACCACGATGAAGCCAAGGCGGCGATCCGTTCGCACCCAGCCCAGCGGGAGGTGTTGGCATGAGCCTTCCAGACGACTATTTGCAATACCCAAAGCGGGCTTATGGGCACGACCACGCCTGGTTCAAGTGGGACCTGCTGCGCCAGCGAGCCCCCGTGCAATGGCCGCAAGGTAAGCGCTTGGCGGTGTGGATCAATGTGTCGTTGCAGCACTACCCCTTGGATCAGCAAGGCGTGCCTTTCAAGGTGCCCAACGGCATGACCATGCCGTACCCGGATTTGCGGCATTACTCGCTGCGCGACTATGGCAACCGCGTGGGTGTGTTTCGTGTCATGGCGGCATTGGCACAAGCGAAGTTTCCTGCCACATGGGCCATCAACGCGGCGTTGGCGCAGATCAACCCATGGCTGGTCAAGCGGGTGGCGCAAGAAGCCGGCGCTGAGATCGTGGCCCATGGTTGGAACATGGACACCTTGCTGCACAACGGCATGACGCCCGAGGAAGAGGCCCAGTGGCTTCATCGTTGCCGACATCTGCTGAGCGATGTGACGGGCCAATCGGTGACTGGATGGCTCAGTCCTGCGCGTCAACAAAGTTGGCGCACGCTGGAGTTGCTGGCAGACGCAGGGTTTGCCTATTGCATGGACTGGGTCAACGACGACATGCCCTACGCCGTGTTGCCCGATCGGGGCGACTTGCACATGATGCCCCTGAACACGGAAATCGAAGACCAATTCCTCATGTGCAACAACCTGCATTCGGAAGACTCATGGGTGCAACAAGTCATCGATGCGGTTGATTTCATGGTGGACGAGGCGACACAACTGGGTGCAGGCCGCATGCTGGGCATCAGCGTCCACCCTTGGTTGGTGGGTCAGCCCCACCGGGTGGCGTGTTTGGAGCGTGTGCTGGCGCATTTGCAATCCAAGCCAGAGGTTTGGGTTGACACCGCTCAACACATCTTGGGCCATTGGCGTGAACAACAAGGCCCAGCCCGTGATTGAACGTTGCAGCAGCCAAGACCGCTTGGACCCCGAAGTGTCGGTCTTGGTGATCGGCGCAGGGGCTTGCGGTCTGTCCGCCGCGCTGGCCGTCCACGACGCGGGCCAAGACGTGTTGGTCTTGGAGCGCGACGTGTTACCCCGTGGCAGCACCGCCATGTCTTCGGGTTTTGTGCCTGCGGCCGGCACGCGATGGCAGCGCGAACGTGGTGTTGAAGATAGCGCTGACCTCATGGCGAACGACATTCAAGCCAAGAACCACCACCAAGCCAACCCGGTGGTGGTGCGGTCTTTGGCTGAGCATTCGGCGCAGGTGTTGGAACAGTTGGCCGACCGGCATGAGGTACCGTTTGAGTTGGTCGAGGGATTCCTTTACCCCGGTCACTCGGTCATGCGCATGCACTGCACCCCGCGACGCACGGGTGAAGAACTCATGGGCGCTTTGCTGCAAGCCTGCGAAAAATCCAGCATCGATATCCTGACTGAGTGCACGGTTCGTCACCTGTTGGTCGATGAATTCGATCGCGTGATGGGTGTCGCCTTGCAGCGACCCGACGGCTCGTGGGATCGGATCGGTTGTCGTGCCCTGATCTTGGCGTGCAGTGGTTTTGGTGGTCACGCGGAGTTGGTTGGGCAACACCTGCCCTATATGAAAGACGCTGTGTTTTATGGGCACACAGGCAACCAAGGCGACGCTTTGCGCTGGGGTCAGGCCTTGGGCGCCGCGACGGGCGATTTGGGGGCTTGTCAAGGCCATGGCTCTCTGGCTTGGCCCCATCAAACTTTGATCTCTTGGGCCTTGATGATGCAAGGAGGGGTGCAGGTCAACCGATCGGGCGTTCGTTTTTCAAACGAGCACAAGGGCTATTCAGAGCAAGCCCGCACGGTCTTGGAGCAACCAGGACGCATCGTTTGGAACATCTACGACGGGCGAATCCACGATGCGGCGCTGTCTTTTGAGGATTACCGGCAGGCGCATGCCGCCATGGCCGTCAAGTCCGCACACACGGTGAGCGAATTGGCTTTACTGACGCAGTTGCCGCAGGATGCGCTCTCCCAAACATTGGCGCAGGTCAGGGTGCTGTGTGAGCAGGGCCGAACCGACGAATTTGGCCGCGCATTTGGGCCGGATCAGCAATTGCAGGGGCCATGGTTTGCCATTCAGGTCACGGGGGCTTTGTTCCACACCCAAGGTGGCTTGGAAATCGACGCCCAGGGTCGTGTTTTGCGTGCCGGCGACCACCAGCCTTTTCCCAATCTGTTTGCGGGAGGCGGTGCCGCCCGCGGTGTTTCTGGCGCGGGCGACAGTGGTTATTTGTCTGGCAATGGGCTGCTCAGCGCTGTCGTGATGGGACACTTGGCGGGGCGCAGTGCTGCTCAGTTGACGCAGCCTGACGCCTTGCGCTGACGACAGCAACACGGGTGCTGTCAGTGTCGGCAGCCATCTCGCTTTCCTTTTTTGTCGCCATGGCCGCGATCTTTGCCTTTGTGCTTGGATTCGCCATGCATGTCCTTGAACGACTTTTGTTGTTCGGGGCTGAGTTGGCTCATCAAGGCTTGTCGGGCACTTTGCATGGCCTCGCGGTTTTTTTCGTGCGTTTGAGCCATGTCGCTCATGTGCTTTTTGTAGGTGTTCCAAGCCTCGCGTTGGTTGTCCTTCAGTTGAAGGGATTGTTCAAGTTGGTTCATGCGAGCTTCGTGCATTTTTCCGTCATGCGCTTTGTCCATGCCGTGGTTGGCTGCGATGGCCGCCACACTCACGCCGCTGAGCAACGCAGCCGACAAAACCCAGATCATTCGTTTGTTCATTTCAGACTCCTTGAAGGTGTGAATCCGCTCTTGGCGGTCTCTGACGGGCGTCAGATGGCTCTATTGAACGGTGTGAGAGGCCAAAACAAGTGTCTGTGTGGGTGCTTTTTGCAAGCGCATGTGTCTGCACAGGCTGCAGACATGTTTTGATACAAAAATACCGAGTCGGGCTCGTATGATGGAACCATGACACCCACCACAGACCACGTTTTGTTGGTCGATGACGACCCCGAAATCCGCCAGTTGACGGCGCAGTACCTCGAGCAAAACGGGCTCCAGTGCAGCACGGCCGCCAGTGGCCGCGAGATGCGCCAAGTCCTGCAGTCACAGCGCGTGGACCTGTTGGTGCTCGACGTGATGATGCCCGGCGAAGACGGCCTGACGATTTGCCGCGACTTGCGCGCTCAAGGTGGCGCCCACAGCACTTTGCCCATCCTCATGCTCACGGCGCGCACCGACGATGCCGACCGAATCTTGGGCCTGGAGATGGGTGCCGACGATTACTTGGGCAAGCCCTTTGTGCCGCGCGAATTGTTGGCACGCATCCGCGCCATTCTGCGTCGCTCCCGTGCCTTGCCCAGCAATTTGCAAAGCGATAACAGCCCCAGCCGTTGGCAGTTTTCGGGCTACTCGGTCGATGCCGTTGCGCGTCAGGTCCGCAACCCCGAGGGCGTGCTTTTGGTGCTGACCTCCGGTGAATACCGTTTGCTCCAAGTCTTGCTTCAACACGCGAATAAGGTGCTCACGCGTGACCAGTTGCTCGAATTGACCCAAGGTCGCGCAGCCGATGCGTTTGACCGATCCATCGATCTGCTGATCAGTCGTTTGCGGGTGCGTTTGGGTGAACCCGCTCGAAGCTTGGGCTTGATCAAAACCGTGCGCAACGAGGGCTATGTCTTGGCCACTGAGGTCCGTGCCGAATGAGTGACGTGTTGAAAAAACTTTGGCCACAAAGCCTGTTCGCCCGTTTGCTTTGGGTGTGGTTGATGGGCTTGGCTTTGGTGTTGGCTGCCGCCGCTTGGCTTGCGTTGGACGAGCGCATGGTGCGCGGTCAAGCGGTGTTCCACGCCAAGGTGACACAAGAGTTGGCGGCCTCGACCGATTGGTTGGACACACTGACGCCGATTCAGCGCGAGCGCTGGGTGGACGAGGCGCGTCAGCGCCGGGCCCGTTGGCGGCTTGAGCCGCCCGAGGCTTGGTCGACGAGCGCCACGCCGCTGCCACCCCACCTGCGTGCGTTTGCGATTTACGTGAAAGAGGAGCTGTCGCAGCGCCAACCCCAAGTGCAACACCTCTTGTCGGTCCGCGATGGCGATGACGACGAGGCGCACCACGGCCAGCGTTCACGCGCGCAGACCTGGGTGTCTTTGCGTTTGGTCGATGGCACCACCGCTTACGCAAGATTGCCCGCACGGTGGCCAGCACCAACGGCCGTGGGACTGTCCGGACCGAGTGGTAACACCCCTTGGGGGCTGGTGGCATTGACCGTGTTGGTGGGACTGGCGCTGCTGACGTGGCTGGCGGTGGTCTACGCCACGCGCCCGCTCAAGCGCATGACGCAAGCCGCTTTGGACTTGGCTGCCCACCCCAACCGAGCGCCCTTGCCCGACAGCGGGCCCACCGAAGTTCGTCAAGCCGCTCAGGCCTTCAACCACATGCAACAGCAACTGCAACGCCACATGGCGCAGCAAACCCAAGTGCTCGCGGCGGTTGCCCACGATTTGCAAACACCGCTGACGCGCTTGCGCCTGAAAACCGAGTGGGTCAGTGATGAGGCGTTGCGCCAGCGCATGCAGGCCGACTTGAGTGAGATGCAAGACTTGGTACAAGACGGTTTGGCGTTGGCCCGCAGCTGGCATGCCCAGCCACAGCGTCAGCCGGTGCACTTGAATCAGCTTTTGCAAACCCAGCTCAACGAATGGGAAGACCTGGGCTGGCCAGTGCAATTGCTGGGCGCGGACAGCGATTGTTTGGTCAACACCGATGTGGCGGCCCTACGCCGCGTGCTCGGCAATGTGGTCCACAACGCCATCGCTTACGGTCACCGTGCCACCGTCACTTTGGCGTGTGAAGACCCCGAACAGCCCGAGCATTGGTGCATCGTCGTGGAAGACGAAGGGCCAGGGTTGCCCGAGGCCGACTTGCAAACGGTGTTGCAACCCTTTGTGCGCCAAGAGAGTTCACGCAACCGTCAAACCGGCGGCACGGGCTTGGGCTTGTCCATCGCGCTGAACTTGATGACCGCTTTGGGTGGCGGGTTGGTGTTGAGCAACCGGCAAGTCGGTGGCTTGCGTGTCAAGATCAACGCACCCAAGTAACCTGACCGTTCTCAGCGCCCCCAAACAGGACACTGTCACATGCCGACCCAACCCGATACTCTGAATCTACTGATGGCGCCATCCTCTGCGGCCGCTCGCTGGCGGCGACGTGCATGGATTGCCGTTGGTGCCGTTTTGCTGTTCGCCTTGGTTTGGTGGGCTTGGGGGCGCAGCGTTCAGCCAGCCAAACCTCAATACGTCACCGAGCCCTTGGCCCGTGGCGATATCACACTCACCGTCAGCGCCAACGGCACGTTACAGCCTGTGCGCCACGTCAACGTGGGTAGCGAGTTGTCGGGCACGGTGCAAGCCGTTCGTGTGGATGTGAATGACCGCGTCAAGCGGGGGCAAGTGCTCATCGAGCTGGATTCGTCCAAACTCAAAGATCAGGTGCAACATGCCCGTGCCGCCTTGGCGGCGGCTCAAGCGCAACGCACCCAAGCAGAGGCCACGGCGCTTGAGGCCAAAGCCCAACTGGCGCGGTTGGAAGCGGTTTTCAAACAATCGCAAGGCGGCATCCCTTCCTTGACTGAGATGGACGCAGCCCGCGCCACCGCTGCGCGCAGCCAAGCCGCGGTCCTGAGCGCCAACGCCGTGGTCGAACAAGCCCAAGCCACGTTGGCCACCAACAGCACCAACCTGAGCAAAGCGTCCATCGTCTCGCCAATGGACGGCGTGGTCTTGAGCCGTCAAGTCGACCCCGGTAACGCGGTGGCTGCTTCGTTGCAAGCGGTCACGCTCTTGACCATCGCACAAGACTTGCGCGAAATGAAGCTCGATGTGAACGTGGACGAAGCCGATGTGGGCGTCTTGAAAGAAGGGCAAAACGCCACTTTCACCGTCAGCAGTTACCCCGGTCGGCGTTACCCCGGCCAGGTGCGGCGCGTGGCCTATGGCTCTACCAAAACCGATAACGTGGTGACCTACACCACCACTTTGGGCGTGGACAACAGCGACCTGACGTTGCGCCCCGGCATGACCGCCACCGCCAGCATCGTCGCGGTCGAGCGTCAAGGTGTATGGCGCGTGCCCAACACCGCTTTGCGCTATAGGCCGACGCAAGTTGGAGCGGTTCAGGATAAGGCCTCGATCACGGGCCAACTGCTGCCTCGCTTTCGATCCGCGAAGCCGAAAACCGCGGGGCTTGATCGCCGTGGCGGTGCTCGCCAAATTTGGGTGCTCGACCAAGGTGAGCCGCGCGCCATCGCCGTGACCACGGGGATCAGCGATGGCCGCATGACCGAGGTCAGCGGTGAGGGCTTGAGCGAAGGTCTCTTGGTCATCACCGAACAGCGGGCAGCACCGTGAGTGTTGAGCAGATGTCCCCGCCCCTGTTGTCTTTGCGAGGCCTGACCAAGGTCTATGGCGCGGGCGACACGGCCTTCCAAGCGTTGGCTGGGGTGGACTTGGACATCGATGCGGGAGAATTCGTGGCCATCATGGGTCCGAGTGGCTCGGGCAAGTCCACCGCGATGAACATGCTGGGTTTGTTGGATACGCCCACGACAGGCGAATACTTTTTCAAAGGCGTGCCCGTGCAAGGCCTCGGACGCGACGATCGGGCGCTGATCCGCCGCCAATACCTGGGCTTTGTGTTCCAAGGTTTTCATTTGTTGGCCCGCACCAGCGCTTTGGAAAACGTCGAGTTGCCGCTGGTTTACCGCGGTATCCCAGCGGCCGAGCGACGCACGCAGGCGCTCCGAGCCTTGGCCGATGTTGGCCTCAGCGGGTGGGAGCACCGCACACCAGCCGAGTTGTCGGGAGGTCAGCAACAGCGCGTGGCGATTGCCCGCGCCATGGTGACGCAGCCCCAAATTTTGTTGGCCGACGAGCCCACGGGCAATCTGGACACTCAACGCAGCCACGAGATCATGGCGCTCATCCAGCGTCTCAACCGAGAGCGGGGCATCACGGTGTTGATGGTCACCCACGAAAACGACATTGCCGCATACGCTCAGCGGACCATCCGATTTGTGGATGGGCGCATCGCCAAGGACGACCATGTGGTTTAACGCATTGCTCTTGGCTTGGCGCTCCATTGCTCGCAATTGGCTGCGCTCATCGCTCACGGTCTTGGGTGTCGTGATCGGTGTGGCCGCGGTGGTCACCATGGTCACCGTGGGCAACGGCGCCACATTGGCCATCCAAAATCAAATCACTGGCTTGGGTACCAATTTGTTGCAAGTGCGCGCCGGTCAACGCTTGGGCGGGGGCAGTGGTGGCGTCTCGCCCGCATTCCAAGCCGCCGATGCCACGGCCTTGGCCCAACAAGCGCCCGGTGTGCAAGCAGTGGCGCCCGAGGCTCGCACCGGTTCTGTGGTGGTGGCCAATGGGCGCAACTGGTCGAGCAGCATCATCGGCAGCACCAACGACTGGTCCTTGACCAACAACTGGACCATCGTGGATGGCCGTGCGTTCAGCGACGACGAGCAGCGCGCGGGCGCTGCGGTGTGCATCATGGGCGAGACGGTGCGTCGCGAGCTCTTCGGCCCAGCTTCACCCATCGGCTCCCATATCCGTGTGCGCCAAGTGCCCTGTGAAGTGGTGGGCATCTTGGGCAGCAAGGGCCAGGGCGCGTTTGGCAACGATCAAGACGATTTGGTGTGGATGCCCCTGAACACTTTTCAGCGCCGCGTGGCCGGTCACACCCGCATCAACACCTTGCAGGTATCCATGCAAGATGGGGCTGAGCCGGAGGTCGTCAAATCCGCGCTGCGTGACATCTTGCGCGAACGCCGCAAACTCTCGGAAACCGACGAAGACAACTTCAACATTTTGGATACGCGCCAATTGGGCGAAACCTTGTCGGGGACCACCCGCATCATGACCTTGCTGCTGGGCGCGGTCGCGGCGGTGAGCTTGTTGGTGGGCGGTATCGGCATCATGAACATCATGTTGGTCAGCGTGACCGAG
>CAZNWS010000007.1:0-16782 GCA_964576495.1 uncultured Hydrogenophaga sp.
CAGGCTCGTCGGTGCGTCGGCCGTGGATGACCCGGAAGGCGACCAAGTCCAAGTCGGCTTCTCGCATCTCTTGGGCCAAGCTTTCGGCACGGTCTTTGGCGCTAAGGTAGATGGCCTCACGCTCCGCCCACATGGTCAGACCCACGCGTTGCTCGGCCAAGACCTTCACCTGCAGCCACAAAGGCCCCCATTGTGCGCTGTCGCTGTGGATGTTCACCAGCCAGGGAGCCTCTTTGGGGGCCTGACGACCACCCTCGCGCTGAATTTGTAGGTGCACTGGCGGCGCATCGGCAAAGCCCAGCACCAAGGCCCAGCCATCGCGACCGCCGTTGCCATCCAAAGCGTGCAGCTGGGCCGACTCAATATCATCGACCGCGTCACTGAGTGTCTTGCCCAAGGGGCTGTTGGCCGTCAAGCGGCGCATCCAATCGCGCAGCATCAGCTTGAGGTCTTGGCCCGCATCCATGGCTCCAGCGAGCAAACGCGATTCGGTGAACAAACCGCTGCGCAAGAGAGCCAACTTCAACGCAGGGCCATCGAGCGTGCCCATGCGGGGAAACGGTCGATGGGCCGCAACCGCTTCAGGGCTCGGCGAGAGTTGGGACTGCACTTGCTGCAAAAAACCCGGCTCGAACAGCTTGAGCCACGCCGACAGACCGGATTGGGGACGCAGCGCCAATTGATCGGCGCGCTTGAGCGCTGAACTCGGCTGCGGCTCGCTCGTTGGCTGGGTCTTGCTGGGCAACAGGGCGCGCAGTTGAGCACTGCCGTTGGCCAGCACCTGGACCTGCATGGACAGAACATCCCCGGCTTGAGCCCTCAACCCTGGCGGCAAATCGAACACGCGGTTGAACAGCACCAGCTTGAGTTGCTCTTGGCGCACCTCCACCGTGGGCTTGACCATTTGCCCATCACGCAAGCCCAAAGCCAACACATCTTTGGCCTGCAGCAACAGAGGCAATCGCCCCTCGAGATAAATCGCCGTAGGGCGACTCACCAGGCCTGCGGTTTCGGCACCGGTGATCATGGCGAATTGGCACTCCCCATCAGGGGAATCGAACCCAATGTTGGCGTTGGGCCGACTGTGCCGTGCTGGATGGGGGGGTACCAGCGCCCTGCCCCCCCATGGCGAGAGACTGGCCTTCGGCCATGGCCACCAAATCGGCGTGCGTGGGCACTTGCAAGCGAGCACCGGCGGACACGATGTGATGGGTTTTTCGGGGAAACGCCTCGGGATTGAGCGTCAAGAAAGCCTGAAAGATGAAGTCATCCCGAAATGGACTGCCTTTGAAATGAGCCCTGACGATGCGCGCCAAAGTTTCGCCTTTGCGCACCACCACGACCGTTCGATCACCGTCGTGAGGCGCCACAGCGCGGTTCGCTTGGTTGGGCAACGGCTGGGTCACCGTCTGACCCAAAAACACACGCACCGCCTCGTCCAAAGCTGGCGGTGCAGCATCAGCCAGGGCAGCACCACTGAAGATCATCCATCCGATCAGGCCAATCCATGTGCGTTTCATTCTCGTCTTTCTTCAGATGGGCAAGGCCACCCAATGCCCTTGTTGAGGCAGCTCGGGGCCTGCGATTTGTTTGAGGTGCACACGGTCTTTGTGCACCTGAACCACTTCTGCCATGGCCAATTGTCCCAAAGCACCGGGCTCGACCAAGCGCTGAGGCAGTCGGTCACGGTCCATCACCAAAACGCGATCGCCAGCCCGGAACCCGGAAGCCGTGCCCACAGGCATCACCCAACCGTGGGCCGAAGGGACAACATCAAATTGACTCGGCTCACAAGCACCACGGGCATCCACTTCGGCACGAACTTGAGCCAAAGTATGGCGCAAAACCTCCAAGGTTTTCATGCCCACAAACTGCTGTGTGCGGCCCTCGACCCTCGCCGCAGGCAAATGAACACGCTCTTGCCATACGGGCGCCGAGCCATCGGTTCGGCCAAAAAACAAGTCCAGGCGCCAGCCGGGGAGGCGCAAATTGTCGGTACCCAAGACCAACTGCAAACGCCATGGGCTGGTGCGCTGACTTTGGGAGCCCAGGACCGCACGCATGTACGGCGAAGCTGGTGCATCTGGTGCGGCCGAACGAACCTCAGCCAGATCCCAATGCCACCGAGCGCTGTGGCCAGACTGTTGACGCCACCAATGGGCCGCCTCCTGAGCCAACCAAGCACCCACATGGGTCTCTCGTCCTTTGAGGGAGGGGTCCAGCGACACGACCATGTCGACCGGCATGCGCCAACGACCCGTCGACTGCAAACAAGTCTGCGCATCACCTTTGAGCGTCGCCCAATGGGTGGGGGCTTCGTTGACCGTGGCGGCGCGCAACTCAGGAGCGGCTTGTCCTTGCGCCGTGTAGGACAGGACACGAACACCCCGCACCTTGGCTTGAGAGTGAAATTGGGTGGATTCGTGCAGGCGACCTTTGTCGTCCACCCAGGCGGTGTTGTAAACCTGCATGGGGGCTTGGCTGACCGCCTGCACCAGCGCCAAACGAATGGCCTCCAGCTGCTCATCCGGCGTCCCGGGCGACCGGGTTGGCAAGGCTTGGGCCAACACGCCACCCGCCCAAAGCAAGGTCAGCAGGGTGACCCCAAGCTTGCGCGCCCGTGGAGCTCGACGCATGAGAAGTTTGAACATGGTGATCAACCGTGTGAACCTTGGATCAACGGCTGCTGACCAGTTGGCCCAAATACAGGGCACGCAAGTCGTTGACCACCGATCGGTCGAGCGAAAGTGTGGCTTCGTAAGTGTCATCACCGGCGGGAGTGATGCTCACCAACACCGCACCGTAAACCACGCCCTCAACCCGGGTGCGGAAGGTATCGCTCATGACCGTCATGTCGGCCACCGTGGTGGTGGCGTCCAAATGTTGACCGTATACCTGCTCGGTCAAGGCGCGATAAGCGTCCAACTTGGCAGCGCGAATGGCCAGCAAACGCTGCTGGGCTGGGTTTTTGTGGTTTTGCACGCTGATGACCGCGTAACCCGTGGCCACCAGGGTGTCTCGGCGCTCAATCATGGGCGCCAACAGGCCAGCTTTGGCTTTGTCGTTGGTTTCGGCTGGCGTGGCAACAGGCTCGGCCACAACCGGCTTGGCGGGCTCTGCAGCCACTGGGGCGGTCTTCGACGGGGCAGTCTGACAGGCGCTGAGCACAACCGCCGACATCAACATACCCGTCCATTTGATCCAATTGTTCATGAGGTTTCTCCTAAAGCACAGGCCCAGTGCCGACATGCAGCTGAACAGCCTGTTTCTTCGTCCATGCTCTGGGAGTCGGCGCGAAAGCGCCAATCTTTAGTATCAGGGTTGCCGATCGAGGCTGGCTTGTAACGATGCCACTCCCCTAGACCAGTGATTTTTGGGCACACCCGGCGAGGCAGCAAACGCATTGGCTGCCTTGAGGCTGGGAAAAGGCCCCGAAACCAAAACCCAATAGCGTTGCCCAGACGGGCGGCGCAAGGCAACCGCTTGACCATTGACCAATGCTGGGTATTGTGCCTGCCAAGCCTTGAGCTCATCCAGGCTGTCCAAGGCCACGTGCTGAACCACCCAAGCGCCTCGCTTCAATCCTTTGGCCCAGACCACACCAGTGGGCGGCTCTGGCGTGGGCGCTTGGGTCTCAGGCGGCGCAGAAACGACCGGTGCTTCAACCGGCTCAACGGTCTGTACGGGTACGGCGGCAATCTGTGTCACCACACCTTGGTCCGTGCTGCTGGCGGGAACGTCTGCGACGGGCGCCTCAACGGGCGCTTGGCTGGCTTGCCACTGATGCAAACCCAAAACACCCACGCTGACCAAAACAAACACCCCCAACAAGAGCTGAACGACCCAGCGCTGACTCTTGCCGGAGCGGGGCTTGGGCGCAGGTTGGCTGAATGCAAAGTCCACCGGTGTCGATGCAGCGGCGTCGTCCATCCAATGCGGGGCGGCCGTGGCCGCGGCGGCCAAGGGTTTGGCAGAAGCTGAATTGAGCGGGGCTGCTGTTTTGCGCGTGACGGGCGCATGCCAAACCAAGAGCTTTTTGGCTTGACCATGGTGAATGAGGTCATCAGCACACCGCTGGTTGGCCATGAGCAAGAGTTTGACGCCCGCCGCAGGGAAGTCAGAACTCAATCGAATCAACAGCTTGGCCTGCTCCAGCTCTGGGTTGTTGTGGATGTGCTGTAACCACACCTGTTGCGTGGGCGCTGCATCTTCCGTTTGTAGCGCTTGGTCCACCGACAGGTTCTCAACCAAGCGATTGAAACGTTGCAACAAGACTTCTCGGTCCATGTCGAACATGGCGGAAACTTCCATGTTGGGACTTTGCCTCAGCTTACGGACCACGCTTTGGCCACAGGCATCCAACAAAGCTTCGTCGTCGGACACCATGAGCACCGATCGACCTTCGTGCGCTAGCGCATGGAACAAGCCTTCCAAGGGAGGCAGCTTGCCCAATTCAGGCTCAACAGAAGGGGTCCAATCGGTTTCCATCAATTCGTTTCCTGTGTGTCAATCGGCCGTCGGTGGCGAAAATCAAGCAAAATATGAACCATTGATAAATGGCACGAAGACCATATTCGTTATTTTGTCGTCAGTTCAAACTGTCTGATTCAAATAAATCATAAAGTATCATCTCAGCGTGACTGCACCACTCGCTCACCCTCAATTCGTACGACGCACAGTATGACACTCACGCCGCACCCGTTGATCGGTCAGAGCGAAGCCATGCGCAGCACGCGTGCGCTCATACAAACGCTGGCGCCCTCTTTATCGAGTGTGTTGATCCATGGTGAGAGCGGCACCGGTAAAGAATTGATCGCCCAAGCTTTGCACGCACAAGGCCCACGAAAATCAGGGCCCTTTGTGCCCATCAACTGTGGCGCCATCCCCCGAGAACTGTTGGAAAGCGAGCTGTTCGGACACCGCAAAGGGGCTTTCACCGGAGCCGTTGGCGAGCGCATGGGCCGCTTTGAAATGGCCAATGGCGGCACGATTTTCTTGGATGAAATTGGCGATTTGCCCTTGGACATGCAGGTCAAACTCTTGCGCGTGCTTCAAGAACGTCAGATTGAACCCTTGGGCTCCAACAAATCGGTGCCCATTGATGTGCGGGTCATTGCGGCCACGCACAAAGACCTCGAAAAAGACATCGCCGAGCACAAATTTCGCGAAGACTTGTACTATCGACTCAACGTGTTGCCCGTGCGCACCGCCCCTTTGCGAGAGCGCCCTGAAGACATCCCAGAGTTGATGGCCTTTTTCTTGACGAAATTCACGCCACCGGGCATGAAGCCTTTGGCCTGTGCCGACAACCTCATGCAAGCCTTGCAGCGCTACCCCTGGCCAGGCAATATCCGCGAGCTCTCGAACATCGCCGATCGCTTTTCGGCCTTGTACGCTGGACAAACCTTGGATTTGTTTGACATCCCGGAATGGTTGCTACCCAAGGGCTTGGCGGCCATTCGCGCCGAGATGCCTGCGCCACCGCCGCCAGCAGACTTGCCACGTCGCACGGTCATCGAAGCCGCACCTGGCGATGCGGCCATGCAAGCTTTGCTTGAGGCACCCGAAGGGGTTGCCCTGCGCCCCGTACCAGCGCCCATGGTTCAGGTGGCGGCCAACGATGCCCAGGACCCAGCCTTGGCCATTTTGGGCGCTAGCCAGATCGACGAAGGCAACCCCGTGGAAGATGTGATCCGCTTGGCCATGGGGATGGACCCATTGCTCCCCGAGGGCATTTCACTGCGCGACAAACTCATCGATATCGAACGCAGCTACATCGAGCAAGCCTTGCAACGCACCGACTGGAACGTCTCTCAAACCGCCCGTATCCTGAGCCTGCAGCGCACCACGCTGATCGAAAAGATCAACAAATACGGTTTCAAACGCGCTTGATGCGCCCTCACCAAGTGCTCGCGATCAACGCCTCACTTGTCCAAAACCAACCAAAACGGTCTTTGGTTGAGCACCGACTCCCGGCAATAACTGTTTCCGCTGAAGCTGTAATACGCACAAGCCAGTTGCGGGCCATGCCGACTGCGGTCGGAAGCCCAGTACTGCTCGACCTTGGCCGAGGGGAAGACCTGCGTGTTGATGGCCGGATTGGTGCAAGCCGTCTCTTTCAAGCTGGCCATTTCTTTGAGCGTCGGCAAACGCCAGGCCTTGCCCGAGGCGGCTGCAAAATCCGCCACGTAAGCCACCGCATCGGTTTTGCTCATCAGTTGCGCATCGCCCAAACACTGGCCATCTTGAAAACGTTCGCCCGCGTTGCAGCGAAACCAGCGCAAACCGGTCTTGGTGTCGATGGCCAGGCCTTGGCCGTCGACTTGCCAATGACCCCAATCGCCAGCGGCAAAATAATCACCACAACGCGCCTGTTCCGCGTAACGTTCACACGCACTCAGCCAGAGGGCGCTGCCCAAGACCATCGCGACGGTCAGACTTCGGTTCAAAGTGCTCACAAGGACTTCTCCATGGTGTGTTCTACAGAATCGGCGCCCAGTGTCGATTCTCAAGGCACGGATATTGCTTTTACGACACAAATGGCAAGCATTGGCCGATCGGTCGGTGTTTCTGCTGAATTTTCAGGCATTGTAGAGTTCCAACCCCTTTTTCAGGATATTTGACATGGATATCGCAACCATCATCGGCTTTGCCGCTACCTTTGGCTTGATTCTCATGGCCATGGGCGATCCTACGCCTTTCATCGACATGCCATCGGTGTACATCGTGATTTTGGGTACCTTGACGGCGGTGCTGGCCCGAAGCACCATCCCTGAGTTTGTGGGATCGGTGGGCGTGGCCCTCAAAACCGTCAAATTCAAACTCGACAAGCCCGAGGACCTGATTGAGCAATTGGTCAATTTGGGCACGATTGCCCGCAAGGACGGCATGATCGCTTTGGAAGGCCAAGACATTCCCAACGCTTTCCTGGCCAAAGGCATCCGAATGTTGGTCGACGGCACCGAGGGTGGCTTGGTCAAGGCCACGATGGAACGAGAGATGGCCATGATCCGAAACCGAAACTCTGAAGGGATGGGCTTCATCGCGTCGGCGCAAGAAATTGCGCCCGCCATGGGCATGATCGGCACCTTGGTGGGTTTGGTGATCATGTTGGGCAACATGAGCGATCCCAAGGCCATCGGTCCGGCCATGGCGGTGGCTTTGCTCACCACCATGTACGGCGCTATCGTCGCCAACGTGATTTGCATCCCCTTGAACCAAAAGTTGGCCAAGCTGGACGCCGCCGAAGCCCTGAACAACGAACTCATCATCGAAGGCGTGATGTTCATCCAAAGCGGCGGCAACCCCCGCATGTTGACCGATCTGCTGATGCCTTTTGTCAGCCCCAAAGCCCGCGCCAAGCTTGAAGCTGCCGCCGGTTGATCGATCCATCCGAGTGAAACAAGATGGCCGACGAAAATCAAACACCCGACGAGAACGCCGCCACCGAAGCGGCTGCGACACCCGCACCCGCACCCGCCGATCCCGAGCCCGTGGCGGCGGCAGCGGCCGAGCCAGAGTGCCCCAAATGTGAAGATTGCCCAGAGTGCAAAGCCGGTGCGCCGGCTTGGATGGCAACCTTTGCCGACATGGCCACGCTGCTCATGGCCTTCTTTGTGTTGCTGCTGTCGTTTGCAGAAATGAACGTGCCCAAGTTCAAGCAGATCAACGGCTCACTCAAAAATTCTTTTGGTGTGCAACGACTCATTCCGGTGGTGGAGTCGCCCAAAGCCACCAGTCTGATCGCCAAGCATTTTTCGCCGGCCATGGCCGAGCCCACGCCCCTGAACACCATCCGTCAGCAAACCACCGACGACCGCAAAGAAAACGTCGAACTCAAGACCGACGTCTCGCCAGCGGCGGCTGAAGCCCTTGAGAAAGCCAAGCAGCAGTTGGCCCAAGAAATCAACCGCGGTGAAGTGCAAGTCAAAGTGGAAAACGACAAAGTCGTGGTCGAGATGGTCGCCCCCCTCACCGGCGGCGCCACGGGGCCAGACGGGCAACAAAAAGGCGGCAACAGCAGCAGCGGCAACCAACAAGGTGGTGCCGGAGCCAGCGGGAATCAGCAAGCCGGCTCCGCCAGCGCAGGCTCTGCACAAGCGGGCGCCAGCAAAGACGGCAGCGCTGCCGGTGCGGCCGCCAGCAGCGGAACCAAACAAGCCGGCACGGTGTCCCAAGGCGAGATTGAATTCTTTGCCAAGGTGGCCGATCTGCAGGCCTCCTCCCAAGCGCCAGTGGAAGTGCGCGACAACCGCAGCGGTGGCGCCAGCGGCCAAGGCAACGCAGGCAGTGCGGGTGGCCCTGCCAACGCCGATGCCGAACTGCAACGCATCCGCGAGGCCCTGGCCAAAGAAATCCAGGCTGGCAAAGCTGAGGTGGAACGTGACGGCGCGCGGGTGATCATCCGCTTGGCCGAACAAGGTTCCTTCCGGTCCGGCAGCGCCGACTTGCAGCCAGCCTTCACCCAGTTGCTCGACCAAGTGGGCAAAACCGTCGCCCAGAGCAACGGCCGTATCTACATCGAAGGACACACCGACAACGTCCCTGTGGTGTTCAACGAGCGTTTCAAATCCAATTGGGATTTGTCGGGCGCCCGTGCGGGTGCCGTGGCAGATCGCATCTCGGGGGTCTCAGGTATTGCACCTGGTCGCATGAGCGTCTCGGGCTATGCCGACACCCGCCCTTTGGAAAACAACAACACCGCCGCTGGACGCAGCCGCAATCGCCGCATCGAAATCATCATCGACGGCGCCAGCTGAAAAGCCTGATCGCCAAAACAAAAACCCAGGCACCATCAGGTGACTGGGTTTTTTTTCTGATCAATACCGAAGGGCCAAATCAGCCGCTTACTGGGGCAAAGCGTTGGTGCTATTGGCCGCCTTGGGCGATGTGGGAGGGGCAGGCCTTGGGTATTGCACCGGTGGTGGACGCTTGGCCTCTTGTGCCGCCGCAGCTTGCTTTTGCAGTTGCTCCAAATAACGCTCGCGCTGCAAGGTCACCAAGGCCTGAACGTCACGTTTGAGAACGTTCACATCACCCACCTTGGATTGCAAGGCTTTGACTTCCTTGGACAGGTCTTGCACCGCACCGGCTTGGGTTTTGAGTTGGGCGCCCAATCCGGCGACCTGTTTGGTCACGCCGCTGGTCGATGCGGCCATTTGCTTGGCCAAGGCCTCAGGGACTTTTTGTACGGACTCGGTCGAACTGGCCAAAGTCGCGGCGATGCGTTGCTCGAGTTCCGTCTGTGACTTGGCCAACTGCTCTTGCTGGACCGTCAATTCGGCGATTTTTTCGCCCATCAATCCCAGGCTCTCCAAGCTGGCGTTGAGCTCAACAGCACGTTTGCCCACCGTCATGACGGTGGCGTCAAGTTGGTTGACTTTGCTGATCAAGCGCACACCCATGGCCGCGAAAAACCCGATCGAGATCACCATCAAGACAGCGGTCGAGGCCAACACGATGGTCGATGTCTTGCCCATGCCTTTGGAGATTTGGGTCAGTCGAGCCGATGAATGGTTGAACTTTTGACCGGCTTCATTGGCGGCTTTGGCCGCTTGGCTGGCGACGTCTGCAGCGTCGAGCACGGTGGACGACAAACTCACGAACTGTTGACTCAACAGGGCCTTGGTGGCTTCGTCCACTTCCACCGTGATGGGTTGTGGTGCTGCAACAGGCGGAGCCACGGGCTCCGGTGGCGTTGTCACCTCAGGCTCAGCGGTGGGTGCCACCAAATCGCTCGGGGTAAAGGCACTGTCAGCCGAGCCAGAGGGCTCGGTGCTGTTGTCCGCAGGCGTTTCTACGGGGGTGGCGTTCTCTGCTGGGGCCTCGGCCTCGTTGGGGGTTTTGTCGGTCATTTCAGTGTTCCTGTGGTACGGCGAACGGCTTCCGTATCGCGTCGCAATGAAGCGGATTTGGCTCGCAACTGGGCCATACGCTCGGCCAAACCATCGTCCAGCACCGCCTCAGTTGCCGTGGTTGATGTCTTAGGAATCGGCTCAGCCACGGGATTCTTGAGCCCTGAGCCAGTCGCGCTGGGTGAGAGCGGCAGGGTGACCATGGTTCCCACCGGATCCGACAGGTTCAGGCTCGGCAAGTCCATACTGGCCCATGCCCTGGGCTCTGCCGCAGAGACGATCACGTTGGCGGAGGCCCCCTGCTCTGGCGAAGGGGGTGCCATGGTGTTGTGCTTGTGCAATTGGTCAGAAACGATGGGGGAAGTGTTCATCAGTGGTGCTCCTCATGCACATGCTCATGGCGGTGACGTTGCAAGGTGTCACTGAAGGCCGAGGCCAAAATACCGGTGGGCATGGCGATCACACCAATACCGGCCACGGCGGTCATGCCCGCACAAATCCGGCCAATGACCGTCACAGGATAGGCATCCCCATAGCCCACCGTTGTCAAGGTCACGATGGCCCACCACATGGTTCGGGGAATGCTGCCGAAGGCCTCAGGCTGGGTGCCGCCCTCGACCACGTACAAGACCGTGGAAGACACCAGCAACAAAAAACCAGTGAGCATCACGCTCATCCCCAGTTCGTAACGCCGTGAGGTCACGGCCTCCGTGAGCAACTGCAACGAGCTGGAAAAGCGACCCAAACGGGCCAGTCGCAAGATACGCAGCATGCGGAACAGCCGGAAAATGTAGGCCTCGTTCCCGATGAACGTGAGCAGCATGGGTGACAAAGCCAGCAAATCGATGATCGCCGTCGGGCTGCGCAAGTAACGCAAACGCCCTCGCCAACCATCACGGTAAGCGTGTGCCTCCACACAGATCCAAGCGCGAACCACGTACTCGACCACAAAAACCACACCCAAGAACTTTTCGACAACGGCCATCACGACGCCCCAGCGTTGGTGAATCAGGGGCTCACTGTCCAAAATGGCGATCACCACCGACAAGACGATGGCGGTGGTCAAAAAACGGTTGATCGGCGAGAGCCCTCTGCCCTTCCAGGCCGATGGGTCCAAATGCACAAAGAGGCGGTGCCGCCAGTGCAAGCGCTTCGATGGCTCAGTAGATGGCTTCATTGGTTTTTCTGGAATTGCTCACGCATGGCGTCGATGGTGCGATCCACGCTGCTGCATTGGGCCGTCAGGGTTATGCTGGGCTTGACCTTGACGGGGGGGGATTCAAAACCAAAAGCGGGGTATTTGGGGTTGCTTTTCAAAAAAACGCGCTCATTGGTCATGGTCTGAACAACGGCCACGCCATTGGCAAACTCCACCCTGACACCATCGGTTGACGCCGCCATGAAGGCTTCATCCACCAAACCGCATTGGTTGTTCAAGCGAATGACGCTCGTGATGGGCTTGGGCGTGTTGTCGCTCCATTGTTTGAACGCAAAGCCCAAAGCGACAGCCAAGACCACAAAAGCCAACAAGGCCATGAGGATCAAGTTCCAGTTGGTTTCATCCTCGATTTTGAATTTCTTTTTAATCACTTACAGCTCCCAAGTATCAAAAATGACAACTTAACATTTTAAGTAGTCAAGCGCCTTGACAGGCATCAAGCGGTCTCGGTTTGCAAGCGTCCGTTGGTATCAAAGCGCATGTTCGGTGGCAACTTGGGTTGTGGCTTGACCACTGCGCCGCGACCTGGCTGTGCCGCTTCCAAGTTGTACACATAGGCAATGACTTGAGCGACAGCGTGGTAGAGCGCTTCGTTGATGGGTTGCTCGACCTCGGTGGTGAAGTACAAAGCGCGGGCCAAAGGTGGCGCCGAGAAAATGTGGACCCCATGGGTACCGCCCTCTTCCCGGATCCGTGCGGCCATTTCGTCCAAACCCTTGGCCACGACCACGGGGGGGCGATCGGAAGAAGGGTCGTATTCCAAAGCCACCGCAAAGTGCTCTGGGTTGGTGATGATGACATCCGCGTCTTTGACACGCTGCATCATGCGGCCATTGGCCATCTCGCGTTGGCGCCGTCGAATTTGGGCCTTGACTTCCGGACGCCCTTCAATGTCCTTCATCTCGTCTTTGATTTCCTGCTTCGTCATGCGCATGCGCTTGGTGAACTGGCTTTTCTGAATCGGCACATCGATAAAAGCAATCAGGGCCAAACTCAGGGCAATCCACAAGGCCGACTTGGCGATCAACTCACCGCCGACCGCGAGCGCAGGCTCCAGGCCCATGCGCCCCAACTGCAGCAAGGTGTCAAATTCGCTGGCGATCGATAACCACAAGACGCCAGAAACCAAGGTGAATTTGATGATGGCCTTGAGCAACTCGGTGGCCGCGTGTGTACCAAACATGCGCTTAAACCCCTGAATCAGGCTCAACTTACTGGCCTTAGGGGCCACCGCCTTGAGGGTAAACAAATACCCACCGGTCATGCCAGCGGCGATCACGGCCAAGACCGCGGTGAGCAGCATGATGGGGGCAATCAACCAAAAACTGCTCATCACCTGATCAAAAAATGTTGTGGGCAGCAACAATGGCTGGTCTAGGGTCTTTCGATCAAAGACAAAGCCTTTGGCGAAATTGTCCGCAATGCGGCTGATCAACCAGCTGCCGATGAGCAAGAGCATCAAGAAAGCACCGATCACAATGGCCGCGGCCGGCAACTCGGTCGATCGGGCCACTTGACCTTCCTCGCGCGCCTTGCTTAGTTTCCTCGCGGTCGGCTCTTCGGTTTTTTCTTGTGCGCTGTCGTCTGCCATGTCAAGACACCTTCAGGACGTTGCGAACCACATCAAACCCTTGCAGCCACAGCCACTCGATCCGACCGCCCACACTGTCCAGGGACAGCATAAAAATCAGCAAACCGACGGCAATCATGGCGGGAAAGCCCACCGCAAAAATGTTCAAACTGGGCGCAGCACGGGTCACAACCCCCAATCCCACGTTGATGAACAGCAAAGTGACCATCACGGGTAGCGCCAACAACAAACCACCCAAGAACATCATGGAGCTCCAACGGATGATTTGCCCGTAGGTGTCTTGGCTGAGGATGTTGGTGCCGATGGGCAAGCTGTAAAAGCTCTCCAAAATCAAACCGATCAACACCGCATGACCGCCTGTGCCCACAAAAATCAAGGTAGACATGATGACCACGAACTGAGAGAGCACAGGAGCGTTACCGATGTTGGGGTCCACCAGCGTGGCCATGGACAGGCCCATGGCCGCCGACAGGGCCTGGCCCGCCAGCACCAGGGCAGCCACCACCACTTGCATGATCAGCCCCATGGCCACACCAATGAAGATTTGGTTAAGCAACTCCAGCAGACCTTGGGCCGAGGTGGGGTCTATGCGGGGCCAATCGTGCAAGGGATAAACCATCCACGTCAGCACCAAAGCCAGCAGGATTCGAATGCGCAAGTTGACCGAAGCGGTGGAAAACGGCGGCGTGGTCAAAAGCATGGCCGAGATGCGCGTCATCGGCCACAAAAACAAATAGAACCGCTCAATGATGTCGGCGCTGAGCAGGTTCATGACGGTCCAGCCCTCCCGCCCTCAATTGAACAAGGCTGGGATGCGTTGAAAAATTGAGCGGGTGAAGTCCACCAAGGTGACCAACTGCCAACTGCCAAAGACCAAAAGCGCCAAACCCAAAGCAATGAGCTTGGGGATGAAGCTCAGGGTCATTTCGTTGATCGAGGTGGCGGCTTGAATGATACCGATGAACAAACCCACGGCCAGTGCCACACCCAACAAAGGGGCACTCACGATCATCGTGATCCACAGGGCCTGACGGGCCAAATCCACAACCATGGCGGTGTCCATCTTTCGATCCTCCTTAAGGCATCACAAAACTCGACGCCATGGAGCCCATGATCAGGGCCCAACCGTCTACCAGCACAAACAGCATCAGCTTGAATGGCATCGAAATCATCATGGGCGACAACATCATCATGCCCATGGACATGAGCACGCTGGCCACAATGAGGTCAATGACCACGAAGGGGATGTAAATCAGAAACCCGATGGTGAAAGCGCTTTTTAATTCAGAAGTAATGAAGGCTGGCACCAAGGTCGTGAAGGGCACTTCGGCCGCACTGTTCACGGGCGCGTTTCGCGCAATCTCCATGAACAAAGCGATATCGTCTTCACGGGTTTGGTTGAGCATGAAGCCTCGTATAGGGGCTTCCGCCGCTGCCAAGGCCTTATCGAACGCCAGGTTGTTGTTCATGAAGGGCAACAACGCATTGTTGTAAACCTCGGTCAAGACGGGGGACATGACGAACAAAGTCATGAACAAAGCCATGCCCACCAAGACCATGTTGGGTGGCGTCTGACCGGTGCCGAGCGCTTGGCGAAGAATGGACAAAACGATGATGATTCGCACAAACGAAGTCATCATGAGCAACAGAGAAGGCAACAACGTCAAAGACGTCATCAAGGCCAACAACTGCAAGCTCAAGCTGTACTGGGTACCCCCACCCGTGTTCGTGACGCTGACCACTGGCATGCCCGCAGCCAAAGTCAAGGCGGGCACGCACAAAATTGCCGCGATCAACAGTTTTCCAAGGTATTTCATGCTTTTTTCGTATTGGCCACGGCCATGGCACCGCCAAGGTCGCTGGCTCGATCATCGGCATCCCACTGCCCCAAGACGGTGATGTCGGTCGGCGTCACACCCAAGAGAAACTCCCGATCGTCAACGCGGGTAATGACGACTTTTTGGCGAGCCCCCACCCCCAATGTCTCCACGACACGCATGCGCCGGTCGACACGGCCAAAGCCTTGGCCCTGCTGCATTTTTTTCAAAAAATGCAGCAACACGAGCAGCAAAACAACCACCAAGCCAAAGCTCAGCAGCATCTGCAGCACGTCGGTCCAACCGAGCTGGGTGGCGTTCATACGTTGAGTGGATTACAGATTTTCGAGTCGTTCGGTGGCGGGAACCACACGGGTCAGGCGGATGCCGTAACGTTCATTGACCAAGACCACTTCGCCTTGGGCAACCACGGTATTGTTGATCAAAACGTCCAAGGGTTCGCCTGCGATGCGGTCGAGCTCCACCACGCTGCCTTGTGTCAGGCGCATGAGATCGCGGATCTTGATGGTGGCACGGCCCACCTCAATGGACAGCGTCACCGGGATGTTTTGCAAAACATCGGGGTGGATTTGTTCTTTATCGACCACAGAGTTGTCGGTGTTGGCGGTATCGCTCATGGGTAGTTCCTTGACGATTATTCGGACAGGGGTTTGAGTGCGCGAACCACTTTGGCCGCAAGTTGAGGGCCCATGGTGCCCACTTCCAAATCAAAGACGGGGGTGTCCTCGATCACACCTCGGGCGTAATCGCCCTTTTTGAAATACAACACATCACCGGGTTGCATGGTCTGCACCGTGTGCAGCGAAGCTTGCAGCTTGCCCAGTAGCACGTGCATGTCCAGAGGCGCGTCGTTGACGGCATCCTCGAGTTGTTTGTGCCAAACACGGTCCGAGGCTTCGTTGCCATCGCCCGATTGGACACGGCTGCGCAACAAATCGCGAACGGGCTTGAGCGAAACGTAGGGAATGGCAATGTCCAGAAAACCACCGGACTGTTGCGAACCCAATTCGGCTTCGAAACGACTGAGCACGACCATGTCGTTCTCGTCAGCAATTTGAGCGAATTGGGGGTTGATCTCGGAGCTGACATGCTCAAATTCAATCGGTGTGATCGGCGACCAAGCATCGCGCATGGAGCGAAAAAACACCTGCAAAATCAATTTGATGATGCGTGTCTCGGTGGGTGTGAACAAACGACCAGGGGCCAACTGATCCACACCCTTACCAAAGCCACCAAAAAAACTATCCAACGAGCTGAACACCAATTTGGGTTCGATCACCACCATGGCATGGCCACGCAAAGGGCCCATGCGAACGGTGTTGACCGACAGCGGGGCTTTCAAACCTTGCAAGTAGTCACCAAAACGCACGATCTGAACGCGCGATGGGTTGATTCGAGGACTGGTGCGCAAAACTTCGAGCATGCCCAAGCGGAACTGACGAATGAATCGCTCGTTGATCATGTCCAAAGACATGACGTTGACACCCAGACTGCTGTCTTCAGCCGCCAAGTCGTGTTTCTTGGCTGGAGCGCTCATGTTGAAGCCACTGTCGACCGCAATCGCACCGCTGTCGACACCATCGACCAAGGCGGCGAGTTCTTCGCGTGACAGGAGGTTTTGCTTATCGGACATGCGACAAATCTCGTTACAGCTTCACTGGATCACGAAGGTGGTGAAGTAGACCTCTTCGATACCACCGAAATCTTCAAACTTCTCCAAGACCGCATTCATTTCGGTTCGAATTTTTTCAGCCAGGTCCTTGCGGAAATTGGGCTTTTCAATCTCCGCTTCGGTCACCTGACGCAACACGTCCAGCGCGGCCGAGCGCAAGGCAAACTCGTGCTTATCCACGTTCTTGAACACACGGTCATCGTAGGTGGTCATCAACGCCACTTGGACTTGAATGACTTTTCGCGAACCGGTCAAATTGGCCAAGTATTCGCGCTCGATTTCTTTGTAGGTCTGAACAAAACGGGTCAGCTCAGGCGACTCCTTTTTGACGCGCTCAGCTTCCGTGCCAGGTGCGGGCGGCGCATTCGGATCCGCCGCCGCCGCTGCAGCGGCCTTGTCTGCGGCGGCCTTTTCCTCCAAAGACGTCAGCTGTTCCTCGGCTGACTTTTCATCTTTGGCATCAAAAGCCCCAGCGAAAAACAAGGTACCCACCACCGTGCCGGCGAGCAAAATCAGCACCAACAGAACGATCACGATGATCTTGACGATCGGTGACTTCTTTTTGCCTTCGACTTCGGTATCTTCATCAGCCATTGCTACACCTCTTG
>CAZNWS010000008.1:0-4187 GCA_964576495.1 uncultured Hydrogenophaga sp.
TACCGCCAGGTCAAGCAACTGATGTACAGCCGCCCCGACCTGATGCACCGCCTGTTGCAAATCAACGCCGACTCGGTGGCCGCTTACCTCAACGCCCAAATTGAAGCCGGTGCCCAAGCGGTGATGATTTTTGACAGCTGGGGCGGCGTGCTGGCCGATGGCAACTTCCAAACCTTCAGCCTGGCCTACACCCGCCGGGTCTTGTCTCAACTGCACCGCGAATACGATGGCGCCACCATTCCGCGCATCGTCTTCACCAAAGGCGGTGGCCTGTGGCTCGACGACATGAGCGACCTGGACTGCCACGCCTTGGGCTTGGACTGGACGGTCAACTTGGGCAAAGCGCGTGCCCAGGTCGGCGAAGGCCCGCAGGGCAAAGCCTTGCAAGGCAACATCGATCCCAATGTGTTGTTCGCCTCGCCCGAACAAATCGATGCCGAAGTCGCCCGTGTGATCGACAGCTTTGGATGCCCCCACCAGGGTGCTGGCACGGGTGCGACCCACATCTTCAACCTCGGCCACGGCATCAGCCAATTCACGCCCCCCGAGCACGTCTCGGCCTTGGTGGATGCGGTGCACCGCCACTCCCAACGGATTCGGCAAACGGGTGCAAACTGAGGCCAAATACGGGCTGATTTTTTATCTGACACAAGGACGCATAACACAGATTTCGGGTTTTTTCGAGCTTGACAAACCCCAGTTATGCACAAAAGTTGTGCCTAGCCTCGCAACAACCCCAGCAACAGTGTCCCCGTTGATTTCATCCGCTGAAATTCGCCTAAGTCATTGATTCATAAGGCTTTCGATTTTTTGCCTTTTTCTCATGCAGCCCAAGAAAAGCCTTGATTTTTAAGGATTTGTGAAGCGCGCCGACAGGCTATCAACAAAGTTATCCACAGAATCATGGGATAGCCCATCAAGGCGTTCTAAATCAAAGACTTACACCCCATTTCAATGACAAAACTGAGAAACAACCCCTAAGATGACATATTGGCCCAGCGTCATCGTGCCGACACCCGCTCACAGCGGGGTCGGCGCCTGCCTGAGCTATCGAAGTGAGCATGCGCTTGCACCAGGAGCCATGGTCCGGGTGCCCTTGGGACAGCGCACGGTCTTGGGCATCGTCCTCGACTGTCCCGACGCAGCGCCGAGCGGCCTGAGCGAAGCCCAAACCAAGTCGGTGCACGCCGTGTGGGGCGATCTGCCCGCCCTGAATGCCGAATGGCTGCAATTGGTGCAATTCACCGCCCGCTATTACCAACGCAGCTTGGGCGAAGTGGCCCTGGGTGCGCTGCCCGCCGCGCTCAAAGATTTGGACGAAGTCCAGTTGGCGCGTCGCCTGAAAAAACACGCCGGACACACACCTTCAACCCAAACGCCGCAACCCCTGTCGCGGCCCGAGCTCAGCACCGAACAGGCACAGGTCTTGGAGGGATTGGCGCAGGCCGAGCAACCGGTGTTGCTGTATGGGGCCACCGGCAGCGGCAAAACCGAGGTCTATTTGCGCGCGGCCGAATCGGCCCTTCAGGCGCCGGGGACACAGGTTTTGGTGATGGTGCCCGAGATCAACCTGACGCCGCAGCTTGAGGCGAGATTTCGGGAGCGCTTTGAGCCTTGGCTGGGTCCTGCCGCGGTGGTGTGCTTGCACAGCGGTATGACGCCCGCGCAGCGACTCGGGAGCTGGTTGTCGGCCCACCTGGGCCAAGCGCGCATCGTCTTGGGCACCCGCATGGCCGTGTTTGCCAGCATGCCCGGACTGCGGCTGATCGTGGTCGATGAAGAACACGACCCGAGCTACAAAAGCCAAGATGGGGCTCGCTATTCGGCACGGGATTTGGCCATTTATCGGGCCAAACACATCGGTAACGCCACCGGCACACCTTGTCCCATCGTGTTGGGCTCGGCCACACCCTCCATCGAGAGCTGGCACGCCGCTGAGCAAGGTCGCTACCGGCGCCTGAACATGCCCACGCGCATCGGCGGCGGCGCACTGCCGCAGTGGCGTTTGCTCGACATGAACCACCAGCCCAAAGGCGCGGTCATCGCACCGCCCTTGCTCAGCGCCATGCAAGACCGCATCGCCAGGGGTGAGCAGTGCTTGGTCTTGCTCAACCGCCGAGGCTACGCACCCGTGTTGTCGTGCCACGCCTGCGACTGGAAAAGCAGCTGCCCTCACTGCAGCGCTTACCGGGTCTTCCACAAATTCGACCGCACCCTGCGCTGCCACCATTGCGGCTTCACCGAGCGGGTGCCCCGTGCCTGTCCCGACTGCGGCAACTTGGACATCGCGCCCGTGGGTCGGGGCACCGAACAAATCGAAGAGCACCTCAACGCCTTGTTCGCCGAGGTGCGCCGCCCAGACGGCGGCCCTGTGCGGGTGGCGCGCATGGACGCCGACACGACGCGGCTCAAAGGCAGTTTGCAAACCCAACTCGACGCCCTGCACAGCGGCGAGGTCGACATCTTGGTCGGCACCCAGATGATCGCCAAAGGGCACGACTTCCGGCGCATGGGCTTGGTCGCCAGCATCAATGCCGACTCGGCGTTGTTTGCCAGCGATTACAAAGCCCCCGAACGCTTGTTCGCACTGCTCATGCAAGCCGCGGGTCGGGCCGGTCGAGACGCCGAATTCGCCGCGGCCCAAGGCGTGGCCTGTGAGATGTGGGTGCAAACCTGGCACCCCGAGCACGCGGTGTTCCAAGCCCTCAAAGCCCACGACTACCCTCGCTTTGCCAGCGAGCAATTGGCCGAGCGTGCCGCCGCCGGCATGCCGCCCTTGGGTCACCAAGCCTTGGTCCGCGCCGACGCCAAAACCCAGGCCGCCGCCCAAGCGTTTTTGAACTTGGCGGCAGCCGCTGCGGGCAATTTGCCTCACCGCGAAGACGTCACGCTCTACCCGGCCGTGCCCTTGACGATTCAGCGCGTTGCGAATGTGGAGCGTGCACAACTGTTGGTGGAGGCGGTTTCGCGCGGCGCCTTGCAACGGTTCCTGCAGGCCTGGCAAGGCGTTTTGCTGAGCACCCGCAATGCCCCGGAAGCCAAAGGCCTGATCCGCTACGCCGTGGACGTTGATCCGGTCTCGATTTGACGCGGGTTCACGTCAACAACGCAACGGCCGCTGAAAAACTGACAAACGCCATGGCCGTGGTGACCAGGATGATGCGAGCGATTCGACCGTTGTCGGCCTCCAAGCGCTCGGCGAGCAACGACACGTTGCTTGCACTGGGCAAGGCTGAGACCAAGACCATCACGGTCAATGCATCGGCTCGCAAGGGCAACCCGAGTTGAATCGCCGACACGCCCACCAGCAAGACCAAGACGGGGTGCAAAAACAACTTCATCAAGACCACCGGCCAATAGTCGGACAAGGGCATGGTGTGATTGGACTGCATTTGTGAGCGGGCCAGCACCGCGCCAATGGTGAACAGCGCCACTGGGGAAGCGGCATCGGCCAACAGCCACAAGGTTTTTTCGACCGGCTCAGGAAAACGGAACTCAGCGGCCGAGGCCACCGCACCCAACACAATCGCCCAAGGCATGGGGTTGCTGAGCACACCGCGCAGGGCTTTTTTGCCCGCATCCAGCATGGCTTGAGTGCCATGCCCTTTCGCGCCATCCAAACGCGACAAAGCCACGCACAAAGAGCTGGTGACGACCATGTCCACCACGATGAGCACGATCACCGTGCCCACGCTGGACGGACCCAAGAGCGCTGCCAACAAAGGCACGCCCATGAAACCGGTGTTGGGGAATGCCGCCACCAAGGCGCCCAATGAGCCATCGTTCCAGCGGATGCGATCGCTCATGGTCATGGCCAAGGCAAAACCCACCATCACCAAAGCGCAGAACAAATACACACCGAACACGGCGGCATCGAGCAATTGCGCGATCGGCGTGGTCGAGCCGAAACGGTAGAGCATGGCGGGCAAGGCAAAAAACAACACAAAGCTGTTGAGCCCCGGTATGGCAGAGACGGGCAACAGGCTGCGGCGCGTGGCCACAAAGCCCGCCAAAACCAAGGCAAAGAATGGGAAGGTGACGAGGAGGATGTTGATCACAGTGGCCCCATTGTGCAGGAAGAAGCAGGCCGTATGATCACAGGCTTTGCCCATGTCCAACGGTCTCAACCTTGCCCAACTCGAAGCGGTCAACCACCTCGGTGGACCGTGCTTGGTGCTGGCCGGCGC
>CAZNWS010000008.1:4287-16157 GCA_964576495.1 uncultured Hydrogenophaga sp.
CAGTTCTCCATCCTCGACACCGACGACATCACCAGCCTGCTCAAAGACTGCGGCGGCACCACCGACGCCAACACCGCGCGCGGCTGGCAGTGGACCATCAGCGCTTGGAAAAGCGCAGGACTCAATGCCGAGCAAGCCATGGCCCAAGCCAAGGGCGAAGACGATCGCGTGGCGGCCACCATCATGGGCTTATACGAAGAGCGCCTGAGCGCTTACCAAAGCGTGGACTTCGACGACCTCATCGCCCTGCCCTTGAAGCTGCTGCGCGATCACCCCGAGGTGCGCGAGAAGTGGCAGAAAAAAATGGGCCACGTGCTGGTGGACGAATACCAAGACACCAACGCCACCCAATACGAGCTGCTCAAGCTCTTGGTTGGTGAGCGTGCGCGCTTCACCGCGGTGGGCGACGACGACCAATCGATTTACGGCTGGCGTGGCGCGACCTTGGACAACCTCAAGCGACTGCCGCAAGACTTCCCCGAACTCAAGGTCATCAAGCTCGAGCAAAACTACCGCTCCACCAGCGCCATCTTGCGCGCGGCCAACAACGTCATTGGCCCCAACCCCAAGCTCTTCCCCAAAACCCTGTGGAGCGACTTGGGCGAAGGCGAACCGGTTCGTGTGGTGGATGCCGACAACGAAGACCACGAGGCCGAACGCGCCGTGGCTCGCATCCAAAGCCTGCGCGCCAGCAGCGTGCACAAAGAGTGGCGCGACTTCGCCATCCTCTACCGCGCCAACCACATGGCCCGGGCGTTTGAGCAATCGCTGCGCCGCGCGCAAATTCCCTACAAGGTCTCAGGCGGCCAGAGCTTTTTTGACCGCGCTGAAATCCGCGATCTGTGCGCCTGGTTGCGCTTGCTGGTCAACAACGACGACGACCCGGCGTTCGTGCGTGCCGCGACCACGCCCAAGCGCGGCATCGGCCACCAAACCTTGCAACAACTGGGCAACTTCGCCACCCAATACAAGATCAGCCTGTTTGAGGCCCTGTTCTCGAACTCACTCGCCAGCGCCTTGCCCGCGCGCGCCGTGGCCACGCTGCACGAGTTTGGCCGCTCGGTCAACGACTTGGAGTACCGCGCCCGCCACACCGAAGGCGCCGAAGCCGCCCGCGCGTTTTTGACCGAGTGGCTCAAAGACATCGCCTACGAGCAGCACCTCATCGAGAGCGAAGACAACGAAAAAGTGGCCGCTGCCCGCTGGGGCAATGTGGTGGACTTTTGCGACTGGATGGCCGGGCGTTGTGGCGGCGAGATCACCGACGAAGCCGGCGTTCAAACCCAAAGCGAGCGCAAAACCTTGTTGGAGGTGGTGCAAACCATCGCCCTGCTGTCCACCTTGAGCGAGCGCGAACAAGACCAAAACGTCGTCACCTTGTCCACACTGCACGCCTCCAAAGGCTTGGAGTGGCCACACGTCACGCTCGCGGGCGTCAACGAAGGCCTGCTGCCCTTCAAGCTCGACGACGATGCCGACGCCAGCAGCGAAGCCGCGCAAGAAAGCATCGCACTGCGCTTGCAAGAAGAGCGCCGACTGATGTACGTGGGCATCACCCGCGCCCAGCGCACCTTGTCGGTGAGTTGGCTCAAACGGCGCAAAAAAGGCCGCGACTACATCGCTGGCCAGCCCAGCCGTTTCATCGCCGAAATGGGCTTGGACCAAAACACGGTCAAAGAAGATCCGCGCGAAAAGCTGCGGGCCTTGCGCGCCGAATTCGCCCAACGCGCTGCCCAAAACAAAGAAGCCCCTTAAGGGGCTTCTGGACGATGACTTTTGCCTAGGGCTCAGAACGGAATGTCGTCATCCATGTCGTCAAAACCGCTGGAGGGACGAGCCGCAGGGGCCGGCGCCGCAGCGGGCGCTTGACGGGGCGCCGCAGGTGCGCGGGGTGCAGCGGCCGCAGGACGGCTGTAGCCGCCATCGTCGCCACCACCGCTGGGGCCACCCATGCCTTCACGGCCGCCGAGCAATTGCAGTTCGGTGGCGATGATGTCCACGGTGTTCTTTTCCACACCGGTGGTTTTGTCGACGTAAGTGCCGTATTTCAAACGGCCTTCGACGTAGACGGGGCGACCTTTTTTGACGTATTCGCCGGCGATTTCGGCCAAGCGATCGTAAAAGGTCACGCGGTGCCACTGGGTGTCTTCGATGGTTTCGCCGCTGTTTTTGTCTTTGCGGCGGCTGGACGTGGCGATGCTGATGTTGGCCACGGCCTGGCCCGAGGGCAGGTAACGGATTTCGGGATCACGGCCACAGTTGCCGACGAGGATGACTTTGTTGACGGATGCCATGGTGGGTGTCCTTTAATAGAGATTGGCTAACATTGTGCCGCAAGTGATGGCGGCGCCGGTCGGCCTTCAGCGGCTGGGCCGGGCGGGTGCCGTCATGGGCCAAGCGATCACCAGCCACAACAAGGCGGCGGCGGCACACCAAGCGAACAACCCCTTGAGGCCTTGGGCGTGCACCAACCAACCGCCGAGCGCGCCACCGACAAAAAAGCCCAGCGACTGCAAGGTGTTGTACACGCCCAAGGCCGCCCCGCGGGCATGCGCCGGTGCCAGTCGCGAGACCAAGCTCGGTTGTGAGGCTTCCAGCATGTTGAAGCCGGTGAAAAACAACAACATGACGCCACCCATGAGCCACAGGCTCGGGGCGGCATCGGGTTGCACCAGCCACCACAAGGCCACTTGCACCACCAGCAACAAGGCGATGGCGGACAAAAAGGCTTCGCGCAAACGGCCGCGGCGCTCCAAGGGGAAGAGCAAGCCCCCCATCAGCACCAGCGAGAGCAACACCGCCGGCAAGTAGACCTGCCAGTGGTCGGGCTTGTCCAAACCGGCTTGCACGAGCATGGCGGGCACGGCCATCCACATGGCCAGCTGAACGGCGTGCAACACGAACACACCCAAGTTCAGGCGCAGCAGGCCGGGGTGGCGCAAGACCAAAGCCCATCCGATGCGGGCGGATTCGGGACCGTCAAACGGGTCTTCGTCCAAAGGCTCCGGTGGTGCCCCCCAGATCACCACGCCAATACCGATCAAGGCCAAGACAGCGGTCAAGACAAAAATACCGGACAGGCCGATGAGGTCGGCCAACAAGGGGCCCAAGACCAAAGACAAAGCGAACATCAAAGCGATGCTGCCACCCACCATGGCCATGGCCTTGGTGCGCACGCCGTCGCGAGTGACATCGGCCAAGAAGGCGGTGACAGCCGCCGAGATCGCGCCCGCGCCCTGCAAAGCACGGCCCACGGTGAGCCAGGTCAGGTCGGGCGCCCAAGCGGCCACGGCGCTGCCCAAAGCAAACACCAACAAGCCCGCCACGATGGTGGGTTTGCGGCCGTAGTGGTCCGAGGCCACACCAAACGGGATTTGCAACAAAGCTTGTGTCAGGCCGTACAAGCCCATGGCCAAACCCACGCGGGCCGCGTCTTCACCGCCCGGCAAACGCGCGGCTTCCAAAGCAAACACGGGCAAGACCAAGAACAAACCGAGCATGCGCAGCGCAAAAATGGCGGCCAACGCTGAGCTGGCGCGACGCTCAGTGCCCGTCATGCGGAATTCGTGGGGATCAAGGGGCTCAGACACAGGCAACAGAAAAGACAAAAGCGCTATTGTGCGCCAAAGCCTTGCTCAGCTTATGATCTTGGGTTGCCTTGAACCCAGCCGCTTGCGTTGGCTCGATACCGTGAACCCCATGCCCCCTTCGCGCCCTGTGTTGCCCAGCACCGTTTTGTCGGTGCGCGGTGCGCGCACGCACAACCTCAAAAACATCGACCTCGACATCCCCAAACACGCTTTGGTGGTCATCACCGGCTTGTCCGGGTCGGGCAAATCGAGTTTGGCTTTTGACACGCTGTACGCCGAAGGCCAGCGCCGTTACGTGGAGAGTTTGTCGGCCTATGCACGGCAGTTTTTGCAATTGATGGACAAACCGGATGTGGACCTGATTGAGGGTCTGGCACCCGCGATCGCCATCGAGCAAAAAGCCACCAGCCACAACCCGCGATCGACCGTGGGCACGGTCACCGAAATCCACGACTACCTGCGTTTGCTCTTCGCCCGCGCCGGCACGCCACACTGCCCCGAACACGACATGCCCTTGGCCGCGCAAAGCGTGGCGCAAATGGTCGACGCCGTGTTGGCCATGCCCGACCAAACCCGTTTGATGGTGCTGGCACCCCTGGCGCGCGAGAAAAAAGGCGAGTACGTCGAGTTGTTTGCACAGATGCAAGCGCAAGGCTTTGTGCGCTTTCGGGTCGACGGCCAAGTGGTCGAGGCCGACGCCTTGCCCACGCTGAAGAAAACCGAAAAACACAACATCGACGTGGTGATCGACCGCCTCAAGGTGCGCCACGAGGTGCCCGAAGACGGCACGCCCAACCCGCTGCGTCAGCGCTTGGCCGAGAGCTTCGAAGCCGCGCTGCGATTGGCCGATGGCCGTGCCTTGGTGCTCGACCTCGACAGCGGTGTGGAACACGGTTTTTCTGCGCGCTTTGCTTGCCCCGTGTGCAGCCACAGCGTGGGCGAGCTTGAGCCCCGCTTGTTTTCGTTCAACTCACCCATGGGCGCCTGCCCGACCTGCGACGGTTTGGGCCACACCGAGGTGTTCGACGCCGAGCGCATCGTGGCCTTTCCCTCGCTGAGCTTGGCCAGCGGCGCCATCAAAGGCTGGGACCGCCGCAACGCCTATTACTTCTCGATGATCGAGAGCCTGGGCAAGCACCTGGGCTTTGACCCAGACACGCCGTGGGAATCTTTACCTGCTCCCGTGCAGCACGTGGTCTTGTACGGGTCGGGCGAAGAGGAAATCAAGTTCAGCTACACCATGGAGTCGGGCAGCTCGGCGGGCAAACGCGTGAGCAAAAAACACCCCTTCGAGGGCATCATCCGCAATTTCGAGCGCCGCTTGCGCGAGACCGATTCGGTGGCCGTGCGCGAAGAACTCAGCCGCTACCGCGCCACGCACGCCTGCCCCGACTGCCACGGCACACGCCTCAAACGCGACGCGCGCCATGTGTTCGTGGGCGAAGGCGAGCAACGCCGCCCGATCTACACCATCAGCCACATCACCTTGGGCGAAGCGCTGAACTACTTCCAAACGCTGAAACTCAGCGGCGCCAAGGGCGACATCGCCGCGCGCGTCATCAACGAGATTCGCCAGCGGCTGCGCTTCCTCAACGACGTGGGCCTGAACTACCTCAGCCTGGACCGCAGCGCCGACACCTTGAGCGGCGGCGAGGCGCAGCGCATCCGCTTGGCCAGCCAGATCGGCTCGGGCCTGACCGGTGTGATGTACGTGCTCGACGAGCCCAGCATCGGCCTGCACCAGCGCGACAACGACCGCCTGATCGCCACGCTGCAGCACCTGCGCGACTTGGGCAACACCGTGTTGGTGGTCGAGCACGACGAGGACATGATCCGTACCGCCGACCACGTGATCGACATGGGCCCCGGCGCGGGCGTGCACGGCGGGCGCGTGATGGCGCAAGGCACTTGCGCCGACGTCATGGCCACCCCCGGTTCCTTGACCGGTGAATACCTCAGCGGCGTGCGCCGCATCGCCGTGCCCACCCAACGCCACGATTGGTTGCCGGTGGTCAAAAGCCAAGCCCCCAAAAACCACAACCCCTTTGCCTCGAAGAACGGCTCGGTGAGCCCCGCGGCCGAACGCCGCGCCGCCCGCGAAGCCGCGCACCAAGCCACGCTGGGCGACTGGCAAGCCATCCGTGTGCTCGGCGCGCGCGGCCACAACCTGAAAAACGTGAGCGTGTCTTTCCCCGTGGGTTTGTTGACCTGCGTGACCGGTGTGTCCGGCTCGGGCAAGTCCACCTTGGTCAACGACACCTTGCACGCCGCCGTGGCACGCACACTCTACCGCGCCCACGACGAGCCCGCCGTGCACGACGCCATTGAGGGCATTGAGCACTTTGACAAGGTCATCAACGTCGATCAAAGCCCGATCGGCCGCACGCCGCGCAGCAACCCCGCGACCTACACCGGCCTGTTCACCGGCATCCGCGAGCTCATGGCCGAGGTGCCGGCCGCGCGCGAACGCGGTTACGGCGCGGGGCGTTTTTCCTTCAACGTCAGCGGTGGGCGCTGCGAGGCTTGCCAGGGCGATGGCGTGGTGAAGGTCGAGATGCACTTTTTGCCCGACGTGTACGTGCCTTGCGACGTGTGCAACGGTCAGCGCTACAACCGCGAAACCTTGGAGGTGATTTACAAGGGCAAAAACATCGCGCAAATCTTGGAGATGACGGTTGAGCAAGCGCACGCGTTTTTCAACGCCGTGCCCACACTGCACCGCAAGCTGCAAACCCTGCTCGACGTGGGGCTGAGCTACATCACGCTGGGCCAAAGCGCCACCACGCTCTCGGGCGGTGAGGCGCAGCGCGTCAAGCTCGCGCTGGAACTGTCCAAACGCGACACCGGGCGCACGCTCTACATCTTGGACGAACCCACCACCGGCCTGCACTTCGCCGACATCGAATTGCTGCTCAAGGTGCTGCACCAACTGCGCGACGCGGGCAACACGATCGTGGTGATCGAACACAACCTCGACGTCATCAAAACCGCCGACTGGGTGATCGACATGGGCCCCGAAGGCGGCAGCGGCGGTGGCACCGTGGTGTGCGAAGGCACACCCGAAGACGTGGCCGCTTGCGAGGCCAGCTTCACCGGCCGCTATTTGGCGCGCTTGCTCTGAAGCCTGCCGATCCAGGCCGCCGATGGAAACCGAGCTCAAACTCAGCCTGAACGACGCCGACCTGCCGGCCCTGCGTGCGCACCCGCTGTTGGCGGGGCCTAGTGTCAGGCAGCATTTGCTCAACACCTATTTCGACACACCCGCGCAGGACCTGCAACGCGCGCGCATGGCCGTGCGCGAACGGCTCTCGGGCCGCGATTGGCTGCTGACCGTGAAGACCGCGGGCAGCAGCGTGGGCGGTTTGTCTCGCCGCCAAGAATGGGAAGGTCCAACCACCCCGGGCGCCTTGAACTTTGCCGCACTGGTGGACGACACCGCGCTGGCCACGCAACTCATGGCCTGGCGCGCCGAGTTGCGTCCACTGTTTCGCACCGACTTTGAACGCCAGCGCTGGGTGATCACACACGCTGGTGCGCAGATTGAAGTGGCGCTGGACCAAGGCGAGGTCAGCGTGCCCGGCACCGAGCTGAGCGAATCGATCTTGGAGTTGGAATTGGAGTTGCTCAGCGGCCCCGATACCGCTTTGCAGGCCTTGGCCCAAGACCTGCGCCAAAGCCCCGCAGGCCCGCTGTTGCTCACCCCCAGCGACACCAGCAAAGCGCAGCGCGGCATGGCGCTGTGGCGCAGCGCGGTTTAAACGTGGCGCATCACCACAAAACCGAGTCGTCCAAGGCCGGTACACAACGGATAGTCACCGGCGATGCTGGTTGCGTAAGCCCGATGGGCCACCTGGCTTGCCAACCCATGGGGTGCTCCAACTCATATGGAGGCACACAGCACACGGCGTCTTCGGCGCGAAAACCGAAGCGACCGTAGTACGCTGGGTCGCCATAGACCAAGACCAGCGCTCCCTCCACCGCATTCAAGCCGTGACGCACCAAGGCCACGCCCACGCCTTGGCCGTGATGTTCGGGTAGCACACCCAAAGGGGCCAAGATGTGCGCAGTCCCCAAGCTTGGCACCGTGACAGGACTAAAAGCCACATGTCCGATGACCTGCCCATGTGCTTCGGCCACCCAAGCATGGGCGCCGGTCTGGTTTTGGCTGTCCCACAAGTCCAGCGCGAGCTGGGCCACACGCTGGTTTTCGCTGTCCGCAAACGCACGCAGGTGCACGTGGCGAATGGCTTCGCGATCCGCGGCCGCAGCGGCTCGAATTTGCAGGTCGTTGATCAAGCTTGCTGCGCGTCGCGCAAGGTTTGTCGGGTTTGCTCTGCCACGCGGCGAGCGGCTTGGGCGAAGTCGGCTTCAGCGCTGGCATACAAAATGGCGCGTGAGGAGTTCACACAAATCGGGCCGGTGGTTTGCCCTTGGGCATCGGCGCGCCAGCCGGCTTTGACGGTGGCCGTGGCGTCGCCGCCTTGTGCGCCAACACCCGGAATGAGCAAGGGCACGGTGGGCGCCAAGGCGCGCACACGCTCGATCTCGGCCGGGTAGGTCGCGCCCACCACCAAACCGAGTTGGCCGTTGAGGTTCCACGGGCCTTGCGCGAGTTGAGCGATGTGTTCAAACAAACGCGGCTGGCCGTCCACCGTGGCCAGGCGCTGGTTTTGGAAATCGTCGCCGCCGGGGTTGGAGGTGCGGCAGAGCAAAAACGCGCCTTTGCCGTGGCGCTTCAAATAGGGCTGCACCGAATCGAAGCCCATGTAGGGCGAGAGCGTGACGGCGTCGGCGCCAAAGCGCTCAAAGGCTTCGATGGCGTATTGCTCGGCGGTCGCGCCGATGTCGCCACGCTTGGCGTCCAGAATGACCGGCACCTTGGGTGCCACGCGGCGCATGTGGGCCACCAAGCGCTCGAGCTGGTCTTCGGCGCGGTGCGCGGCGAAGTAGGCGATTTGGGGCTTGAAGGCCATGGCCAAGTCGGCCGTGGCGTCGACGATGGCGGCGCAAAAGTCGAAGATCTTGCTGGCGTCGCCTTGCCAATGGCGCGGGAATTTGGCGGGCTCCGGGTCAAGGCCCACGCACAAGAGGGACGCGTGTTGGCGCTCGGCGCCCTGGAGCATGTCAAGAAAGGTCATGGGGCGATTTTAGAAGGCTTACCATGCGTGCCATGTCAGCCCTGCCCACACTCACCCCGCGACAGCTTTGGACCCTCTTGGCCTTGACGCTGGTGTGGGGCCTGAACTGGCCCATCATGAAGCTGGGCCTGAACGACTTTCCAACTTGGGGGTTTCGGGCTTTGAGCATGTGGCTGGCCTTGCCTGTCATGGCCATGCTCGTGGTCTGGCGGGGTCAGTCTTTGCGAATCCCCAAAGCCCAATGGGGCGAGCTGTTGCAACTCACAACCTTGAACATGTTGATCTGGCACACCCTGGCGATGGTGGCTATCGCTGCCTTGCCCAGTGGGCGTGCCGCCATCTTGGGCTACACCATGCCGGTGTTCTCGGCGCTGTTGGGGGCTTGGTGGTTCGGTCAAACCCTCGGTCCGCGCGCTTGGGCGGGTGTCGCAGCGGCAAGCCTAGGGGCCTGTTTGTTGCTGTGGCACGAGTTCGCACAATTCAGCGGCAGCCCTGGGGCTGTGGTGCTGATGCTGTTGGCCGCGCTGTGCTGGGCTTGGGGCACCCAGCGCATGCGCAGGACCCACATGACCGCACCGATTTTGGCGATCACGTTTTGGATGACGGCGATGACGGCGGTGTGGCTCAGCTTGCTGTCGACTCTCACCGAAACCCCAGAGTGGCGTGCGCCAAGCCCACACGTTTGGGGGGCCATGCTGTACAACGCACTGGGTGTGTTTGCCTTCGCCCAAGTGGTGTGGCTGGGCATGGCGCGCGACCTACCGCCCATCGCCTCGACCTTGTCGGTCATGTTCATTCCGGTGATCGGCGTGTTCAGCGGTGCGCTGTGGTTGGGCGAGGTTTTGTATTGGCAAGACTGGACCGCCGTGGCGTTGATTGCGCTGGCGATTGCTTCGGTGTTGTGGCCGACGCGACCAGCGGTGTGAAGTTTTAGGCCGGCGTTGACAACTGCGCCAAGGCCAAGCACAGGTCATCCCACGCCTTGGCTTTGTTCTGGGGCATGCTCAAGAGGTTGCGCAAGGGATAGGTGACGATGACCGGCACACCTTCAAAGCGGTGCACTTGCCCGCGCAAACGGCCCAGCGGTTCGGTGCTGCCCAACACGGCTTGGGTGGCCAAGCTGCCCATGAGCACGATGACCCGGGGCTGCACCAAAGCGACTTGGCGCTTGAGGTAATGCGCGCATTGCGCGATGTCGGCCTCGGCGGGTTTTTGCCCAATCAAAGGGCGGCACTTGAGCGCGGTGGTGACATACGCGGCATTGGGGCCAGCCTCATGGCGGCTGCGGCCCACGGCGCGCAGCATGTTGTCGAGCAAGAGGCCTTCGTCGCCCACGAACACCTGGCCCTGTTCGTCTTCGGCGTCGCTCAGCGCATCGCCCACGACCATCCAATCGGCGGGCAGGTGTCCGCCACCGGCCACGGCGTGACGGCGGCCTTCGCACAACGCACACGCTTGGCACTGGGCGATGGTCTGCGCCAAGGCCTCGGCGTCCAGATTGGCCAAGGCGGCGCTGTCGATGGCGGGACGCTGCACCACCGGCGCGGCTGCCACGGGTGTGGGTGCGGGCGGCGCCACGGCGGCGACTCGGGGTGGTCGCACGGCTGGTGCGCCGTTCATCGCAGCGACGACAGGCGCGGGAGTTTTCGCCATCGGGCTTGGGCTTTCGGCGACAGTGGTGCTGGACGCCTTCTCAGGCGTGGGCGCCCACACGGTGATGCCCATGGCCTTGAGCATGGCGCGCTGGCGCGCGTCGAGCTGGTGCACAAAGTCGGTGGCGCGTTCCATGGTCAGGCCTCGGCGTTCAGGGGTCGGTTCATGACGATGGCGTCTTCGCGCGTGGTGCGACCCGCGGGGTAATAGCCTTTGCGCACGCCCACGGCCACAAAGCCACTGCGCTCGTACGTGGTGCGAGCGGCGTGGTTGCTGTCGCGCACCTCCAACCACACGTGCTGCGCGGCGTGTTGGCGCGCCCACACACACAAGGCCTCCAACATGAAGCGGCCCCACCCTTGGCGCTGGTGTTCGGGCGCGACGGTGATGTTGAGCAGGTGCGCTTCGTCCACGCCGGGCATGGCCACCCAATAGCCCAGCAAGCTGGGTTCGCTGTGCTGCGTCGTTTGTGCCCACAACAACCAGGCAGGGTAGCCACTGCGCAACGAGTCGGCGAAATGCTGGCGCGACCACGGGGGCGAGTGGGCGCGCTTTTCGAGTTCGACCACGGTGTCCAAGTCGGACGCTTGCATGCTGGCCCAACGCAGGGGCCACTGTTCGCGCGCGCCGGCCACGTTGGGGTTTTGCAAACGTTGTCCGGCTTCGCGCTCGGCGGTGGTCAGCGCCACTTTGTCGCGCACGTACAGCGGCAAGACATCGTGGGGACGCAGCGCTTGGCCCAAGGTCAGCGGCGCGGCGGCCACGCGCAAAAGCGCCGCGGCGGTGGGCAAGGCGGTGCAGCGCTCGCCCATCAAGGCGCGCAAGCGCGGTGCGTACGGGCTGTCTTCGGCCCACACATTGCCCGCCCACAACCATTGGCCTTGCGCCCAAGCGTCGCTGTCCAAGACCGCGTGGGTCATCGCCCAGGCGGCGACGTCTTGCGGCGCGCACAAACGCGCGGGGCTGCGCTCGTACCAAACGCCACCGCGATGCTCATACAAAGCCACGTACAACTCGTCCATGCGCGCATCGAGCACCGTGGCCACCCAACGCACATCGCGGCCTTTTGCGGCGCGTTGGGCGCGGGCTTCTTCGGCCACGGCGAGCAAGGTGTCCACCGGCAAGACCGGCAAACCCTCGGGGTGTTGCGCGCTGGGCGAGCCATAGGCCAAGCCTTGAGCCACCGAACAGGCGGTGCGCAAACCGGTGAAAGAACCGGGGCCACGGCCGACCACGATGGCGTCCAAGCTGCTCAGGGGCCAATCGAGCTGCGTCAAGCCTTGGCGCACCGCGGGCAAGAGCGTGGCCGAGGCCTGCTGGCCGCCGGGGCCATCAAAAGCCCACACCGGTGCGGACGCGGTGGCGCTGCCCAAGGCCAAAGACAAGGTGTCGGTGCTGGTCTCCATGGCCAACAGGCGTTGGTCGCCGGGGCCAGAAGATTCGGGTGATAACGCGGGCATGGCCGCCATTATCGGCCACGGGCGCAGCC